>JAITOZ010000170.1 GCA_031289675.1 Planctomycetaceae bacterium | reverse complement strand
CGCAGCAAAGTGCTGCAAAATTGACCTCACGTAAGTGTAAGAGAGAGAGAACAATCCCGTAGAATAGGCTTCACTCTCGTCGAACTTCTTGTCGTCATCGCCATCATCGGCATACTGATTGCCCTCTTGCTTCCGGCAGTGCAAGCCGCACGCGAAGCAGCAAGAAGAATGCAATGCAGCAACAATCTCAAGCAGATTGGACTCGGCATACACAACTTTCACGATGCCCGAAATGGGCTGCCGCCGACCGGATTTCTCGCCCAACGTTCCGCTTTTCTCTATGTCTTGACTCCGTTTCTGGAACAAGGATCTATTTGGGAAATGTTGACTAACGGCAATAAAATTCTGAATCCAGACGGCACCGCCGTCAGCGGAACCGGTATCGATTCCGCTAACGGTTTAGGGGGAATTTGCGGTCTTTTTGCATTTCCTCAAGATATGCGCCGAGGCTCCGGCAAGGATGCCTATGTCTATGGAGCAGATTGGTTTAATGCTCTTCCCGATGATTACAAACAGAACCTTTCCAGTATCAACTGGTTTTTCTGCCCCTCCCGCAGCAGAAGCGGTAACCGCTATGTGATAGACACTAACAGCGGCGGAGTCAGAACCGATTATGTCCGCCTCGTCTCCGTCATCAACGAGTCGCCGGAAAGCGGAATGGATGGTCTTTGGTCCACCGGTAATATGCAGGAAAACCAATTTTTACTCGCCCACTGGTGTTCACCAAACGTCTACGACGGTCCGTTTCAAGCCCCTCTATTTACCTGGACAAGTTTATCCGACCTCGCCGGCGGCACCGTGCAGGGCGGAATGCCGGTAAAATCACCTAACCTTGAGGCATCGGCAACCTTTACCAACTGGATTGCCGGCTGGAATCCCCGCAATGATTTTGCATCGTGGGCGGACGGAACCTCTAACCAATTGTGTCTCGGCGAGAAACACATACCGGCTTGGGCTGTCGGGAATGACAACTCTGCACCGAAATCGTGGGACGGCGGTTATTTTGCCGGTCAAGCTTCCCTCTTTGTATCAATGGCGGTACGAATGTATGCCGATGCCAGTGATGCCGCACATCCTGATGGAACGGGTGAACCGATTGTTTCTTTGGCTCGCGGACCGAACGACCCGGCGACAGCACAAGATGTCATCGGCACTAAAGAACGCGGCGATATGTTGTTTTACGGAGCAGACCGCGGTTTAGGCAGTGCTCACACCGGCATCGTGAACTTCGCTGTCGGCGACGGTTCGGTTCACGGTATTTCCGTAACAACAAGTCAGCGGGTGTTAACCTGCCTGACAAAAGTCAACGATGGTGTTGCAGTGAGTCTGCCGTAATAGTAGCGGCGAGTCATTAGCGGCGAGTGGTGCGTTATCCATTTCGACCGCAGGTCGAAAACCCGCCACTCGCCGCTAAATATAACCTTTAACACTTATGAAACTCCTAATCACCATTACCCTCTTATTTTTCGCAACAATAATTTCCGGCTGCGGCAGCGGCGTGCGTGTATCCGGTAAAGTGACCTTTGACGATGATTCACCGATGGCATTGGGAACCATTATGTTTGACAGCGGTCTCCAAGTGTATTCCGGTGCGATGCGTTCTGATGGAACGTATTCTCTGGGCGTAACGCAGGACAGGCAGCGTATTCCTGCGGGCAAATACAAGGTTTGGTTCTCTGCGACGGCTCGTATTGAGAGGTTATACGGCAAGGACGGCAAGCCGGTAGAACCGCCGCGGCAGTTGGTATTTTCGCAAATTCAAGAGGACTATACAGGTTTTGACCGCACTTCATTGGAAGCGGACGTTCAGACCGGCAATCGAACATTTGACTTTGTCGTCAAGCGGCATCCCGATTGGGACAAGCGGCAAAAGTACGGCCCCAACGGCAGCGAAAGCGGAAAGTAAGGAGAGCAAACGAAAGCGGAAGGGAGTTATTCATTCCCTTTCGCCTGCTGTGGATGCGTAAAAATTTGTCGGGTGCTGTTTTTAGTCCTACGGGGACAAAACCTGCATAACCCTTATTTTTATTTTCCGCCCCCTTAATAGTAATGCGTCTTCAAACTCTTACCCTTATTCCCTTAATTGACAAATAAGGGGAAACAATGAATGGGAACCTGTGCTATTAAGGGTACCGGGGGAAAATAAGGGTTTCGGACAAATGAAAACCTTATGTTCAAAAAATTATTTGCAAAAAAATACCCGATAAAGTTTTACGCACCCCTTTGCCTGACAAAGTTGGCAGACAATTCTATTCTCTTCTATTCTCTGCTGCTGACAATTTTTCCGACAAGTTTGCTGCCGGGAAAATTCGCAAGAACGTATGTATTGCATCCCGATTCGACCCGAATCATCCGGCTTTCTTCGCTGCCGGTGTGGACCGAATCTGCCGAAACAATATAACGGTTATACGCCGAAGAGTATATCCGGCTGCACGGCTGCAATGTCAAACGATGTTCTCCCGCCGGAATTTCCAAACGTGAAACCTGTATTTCCGCCGGCAGCAAATTCCAACATCGGGTATCTGCCGTTTCCAATGATTCCCAAAAAATACCGCCGAGTTCTAATGCTAAACTCACCCACGGATTCGAATCCGTTCCGTCCTTGACCCCATAGATGACCGCTTTTTTTACTGCCCGCCGCAGTACCGCACGGGCAATGATTTGCGGTTTGATTGCCTCAAACTGTTCTTCCGCCATCCGTCCGATGTCTGTCAAGGTTTCGCTTTGAGCGTTCCATTTGCCGTCTATCGAGACGGCAAGCGATGAAACCGTTTCAGGAGGACGGACAACGCACGGTATCATCACGGGAGCAAAATCGGGGATAACCGGCTTGCTCGACATCATTGACAGCATTGCCGTTGTCATAAATTGAGCCGCTTGCAGCACTTCGCAATTTTGCTGCACTTTGTACGGACCTGCACCGATGAGACCAATAACATACACCACGCCGTTGCCCCTTTGACACGGCACGCCGGTTTTCGCCCGCTCCAAGTCTTTACGCCCCTGCGAAAATGCCGGCTCCCAAGCGCAAACAGCCTCGTAATTTTTACAGGCATCATCGAAGTTACGGAACGTTTCCTCTTGCAGCGTTCCGGCAAGGTATGCGCCGATTGCCGCCTGCCGGTACGATTCCGTTTTCAGATTGAGCGGCTTGCCGTTGTCCGCAACAATGCCGGAATCATTCCTTTTCCGTATGATTTCATTTTGCTTTTGTCCGATTTGCAGGGCGTAAGCGTGCGCATCGCTGCCGTCAAGCATCAGATTGGACAAAGCCAGAAAGACGCGGATTAACACCTTTTCGTAATCTTCGCCGGAATATGCAACGGCATTATCATCAAGAAGCATTGAAGCGGCTTTTTCGCTTGTCCGCCGAGCCGTTTCGATTTCGTTGCGGTCGAAGCGGTCGCGGACTTCCTGCAAAAGTTGTTCTGCCTTTTTCGCATTGCCGCCCGACAATTCAATCACGGCTTGATTGAGTTTCAGTAAATCGCCTTCTTTTCGGCGGTTTTTTTTAAGGCTTTTATCAATTTCGGCTTTCGCTGCTTCAAGATTGCCGCCGGCGAAGTCATTGCGTATTTTTAAGGAGCGTTCGCCGAACGAGGCGCAGCCGGTCAAAACCGGCAGCAGGAATAACGCACCGTACAAAATGAGTAACGGGAGATTGAACATCGGGTTATGCGTTTTTTTGATTGGACATTATTGTTTGACGGCAGAATGTCTATTTTTTGAACCAATTCCCGATTTTTCCCTTGACGGAGTTGTTGTACTCTTTCCGCATCGGGGTCGATTCGATAATCGGTACAAAGGTTTGCGTGTTCACTAGTTCTAACGTCAATTTGTAATCCCGCTGCATATCTTTATTGCTCTGTGTTGTTCCCGACGTTATTTTGGCAAACAGCAGATAATCGACCGGCGTTCCGCCGCGTCCCATCGCCGAGGTGAACATACGCATATTTTCCGGCATAAACAGTTCATCGGGACGCAGACTCAAAGCCCGCAAACCGGCGGTAACGGCGCGGTCACTGACGATTTCAAACTGGTCGGATTCCGATATTTTTTCGAGTATTGCCGTTTTGATGTGGTCTTTGAAATCGCCGAGTTCCTCCATACCGGCGTTTTCCAAACTGATGAAACAGACTTTGCGTTTGCCCTGCGGCAATTGCGGTCCGTCCTGAAAGACGACTTGCTGAATCGGTTCGGCGGCGGCACGTCCGAGCAATTTATTGACGGCACTGTGAACAATCGGATTATAAACTTCGGCACCGGCTTTGTTGCTGCCGACTTTGTCCTGTTCACCGATGTGCATCAGCCGGGCTTGCGTTCCCTTGCAGCCGGTAACAGCAAGACCGATAAACAAAACAGCGATGATTATGCGGGGAAATGATATTTGCATTTTTATTGTAGTATCGTTGGCGGTTGCGGAATCTCTCCAAAACGGTAAAAGGGTAAATCCGGCGGAATAATAATGTTTTTACAAAAACAAGGAAAGAGCATTTTTGTACGCCTGACGCTTGACAAGCGGCAAGGGACAAAGGACAATTCTACGGACAGTTCGGGGATGGACTCTTCGTTCTATTCGTTTATTTATTATGCTTTTATCCGAAATCGCTGCTCTCATCGGCGGCACAGTCATTGGAGACGGAAATTACAACATCACAGGGGTTGCTCCGCTGCAAAATGCGGAACCGCAAGATATTACGTTTCTGGAACGTGCCGACCGCATTGCCGTCTTACTGCGTAAAAGTAAAGCCGGTGCCGTGATCGTACCGCCGGGAATCAAGCCCGAAGGCTTTAATGCCGTTCAAGCCGAACACGTTGTCGAAGCCTTTGAAACGGTTGTCCGGCATTTCAAGCCGCCGTGTTCCGATACGGTGGAAGGAATCAGTGAACGCGCTGCTGTCCATTCATCGGTGAAACTCGGCAGCGGCGTTGCCGTAGGGCATTTTGCCGTCATTGCACAGGGGTGCGAAATCGGCAACAACGTTATTATTCACGGCGGCGTACAAATTGCCGCTGAGTGCAAAATCGGTGACAATACGGTTGTGTTTCCGAACGTTGTTTTGTACCGCAGTACCGTCATCGGGAAAAACTGTATTATTCACGGCAACACAACGATTGGAGCGTTCGGCTTCGGCTACGATTCATCTTCGGGGCAGCATAAACTTTCTCCGCAACTCGGCAGCGTTGTTATCGGCAACGATGTCGAAATCGGGGCAAATTCCGCAATCGACAGGGCAACTTATGGTTCGACCGTCATTGGGGACGGTACAAAAATTGATAATCTTGTGCATATTGCGCATAATTGCAAACTCGGCAGGCATAATTTAATTTGTGCGCATACCGGCATTGCGGGCAGTGCAACAACGGGGAATAATGTTGTTATGGCGGGGCGCGTCGGCGTGAAAGACCACGTTCACATCGGCGACAGGGCGGTTTTAGGGGCGATGGCGGGAATCATTGCCGATGTCGAAGCCGATGCACGCATCGTTGGTATCCCTGCCACGCCGGAAAGAGAACAGATGCGTATCCAGATTGCTCTGCAAGCCTTACCGGCAATGCGGAAAGAATTCAAAATGTTACAAAAAACCGTTGCCGCTTTACAAAAATAGACGAGAGCGGTTACTGAAACATCGGTGTGAATGTTTTCTGCGGTGATTGAAAGAGGCTTGTCGGAGTAACGGCGTACCGGATGCATAAGGAGATGTCAATTATTTCTTCACTTTTGAAACAACTTTTTGTCATTCTTGTAAAGCATATTACACCCTCCGGTTGTAGGTAATTATCTATGCCAGTCCCCCCCGATAGAAAATTCTCCCCCCCAAGCAAAAAAAAAAAAATTCAGATTTCGCTTGACATTTGTTTGTTGACAGGTTATACTATTACTGACAGCGGGGGTATTGTGCCTCTGCAAGAAACCACCTTGTTAAAAGGAGAGTTACCATGTTTACGTTCCTGTTAGCGCAGC
>JAITOZ010000083.1 GCA_031289675.1 Planctomycetaceae bacterium | reverse complement strand
ACGGATTATGAATGACTTGACAAACCATAATAGTTAATGGATAATCAAAAGCAGTTACGCCCTTATCAAAAGAGAACCAATGACAAAATTGACCCGCCGTAATTTTATTCAAACCGCCGGAGTTGCCGCCGCTTCGCCGCTGGTGATTCCCCGAAGCGTATTGGGACAAGACGGTCAGCCTGGTGCCAATGATACCGTGAAAATCGGTCTCATCGGTCTCGGCGGACGCTGCACCGGTATCTATCCGCGCAGTGTCAAATCTGCCAAAGGCGCAAAAGTCGTTGCTGTCAGCGACATTCTGCAATCCCGCATTGACCGGTTCTTCAACCGGTACAAAGGCGACTTCACAGCGGAACAAGGTTACACCGACTTCCGCAAAATGATTGAGCAGGCAAAGCCCGATGCCGTATTCTGCGAAACGGCAACACACCAGCGGGCTTGGGTGGTTGCCCACTCTCTCGTGATGGGCTGTCATACGTACATTGAAAAGCCGATTGTGCTGACGATTTCCGAAGGACGGTATCTCGTCAATCTGGCACGCAAACACAAGAGAATAACGCAGTGCGGTTCGCAGCAGCGGTCATTACCGTTGTGCCAATGGGCTTGTGAACAAGTTCAAAACGGACGCATCGGCAAAATTAAAGAAGTTCTTGCGCCGAACTTTGTTGGTCCGAATCAGTGGACAGCGCAGCCGAAAGAGGAATATGTTGACGGCTTGACCGATGAATCGTGGGACAAGTGGCTCAATCAGGCGGAGTACCGTCCGTTCCACCGGAGTTTGTTCCACCGATGGTCAAACTGGTGGGATTACGATGCCGGCGGTTTGTGCTTCGGCGTAAGCGGCTGGGGAACTCATTCCTACGACCAAATCAATATGGCTCTCGGACTGAACGATACGGGACCGACGGAAATCCTGTTGGAAGAGCCGAGTACGATTCAGGACAGCGGCAAATACCAAACCCGCCGTCCGACGGACGAAGAGACCGGTGCGGCGTACTACGGAATGGCGAAGGTCAAGGGGCCTCGCGGTAAAATGACGATGCGGACGAAGGACGGCATTGCGATTAAGTTGCACCTTGACGGCGATTGGGGACCCGGTTTGGGCTGCATCGTTGTCGGTGAAAAAGGCAAGATTGAAATCAACCGGCACAAAATTTCGTCGAATCCGAAAGAGATTGCTGCAGAAGGAATGGAAGCCCACAAGAACACCCGCGACGAAACAGTGTATCACGTCGAGAACTTTATCGAGTGTATCAAGAGCGGCAAACGGACGAATGCGGATATTGAAATCGGGCAGCGTTCGACTTCGTTCTGCGAGTTGGTGAACATTGTCCGTGCGACGGCAGAACCCGGCAAGACCATCGGCTGGGACCCGGTGAATGAAAAGTTCATCGGCAACGACAAAGGCAACGAGATGTTGAGCCGTCCCCGCCGCAAAGGCTGGGAGTTGCCGGAACTTTCGTAACAGAAAACGATAAAAACAGAACAAGAGCCGGTCGGCGTAAGCCTCCGGCTCTGCCCTTCGTAAGCAAGTCCGAATGCAGGAATGACGTGATGAAGAGCCGAGTTTAGGCATTCGGCAGTCAATCCGTCAAAAAGCCATTCGTACCGCAGGTGAACCGGGATACGATGCGGGGAAAAATCAGGGGTATTAACGGCATTTTTAGCGGACGTTCTTGGTTTGCTTTGCTTATTTGTGCGGTCATTCATACGGCGAACATTCAAGAGCGGGACGAAGGTATTGTGGGTGATGGTATTTTATATGTCCTGCCGTTTGACACAACCGACCGCTTCGGTTTTTTATAAACACAACCAATGCGGTTCAGTAACTTTTTGATATAAGCGGCGGAGGTTATTATCGTACTTTTCGGCACCATAGAAGTTGCTGTCATTGACAACGGGCGGCTGAAAGGGGATAATCAACCGCTCCATTGTCCCCTATTTTTTTCCCTTGCTAACAGTCTCATCGGATTATTCCGCTTATCTCGCCGTTTGTGAAGAAGCCGCCCGCACTGCCGGTAAAATACAGCGGGAAAAACTCGGCACCGTCAGCGTCCGCTTCAAAAGTAATCCGAACGACCTTGTTACCGAAGCCGACACCGCTTCACAGGCGGCTATCGAAAAAATTATCCTCACTGCCTTTCCCTGCCACCGTTTTATCGGCGAGGAAGGCAATCTTACGGCGTTAAGTCAGCAAGGTACTGCAAGGATTACCGGCGAATATTGCTGGATTGTTGACCCGCTTGACGGAACGACAAACTTCGTTCATACCTGTCCGATGTTCGGTCCATCAATTGCCTTAACGAGGGGGACGGATATTTTATGCGGCGTGTTTTACAATCCGATGACCGAAGAGTTGTTTTCGGCAGCAAAGGGCGGCGGGGCGTTTTTGAACGGAAAACGGATTCAAACAAGTACACGTACCTCGGCGAGGGAAGCGTTGGTGTCGGTTAGTTTTGCGTCGCAAACAGATTCCCAATCGCCGGACTTGCAGACGTTTTTGAAAGCACTGCCGGTATGTCAGGCACTTCGGCGTACCGGAGCGACGGCACTCAATTTAGCCTACGTTGCAGCGGGACGTTTTGATGCCACTTGGGCTTACACGTGTCATCCGTGGGACATTGCGGCGGGAATTATTCTCGTGACCGAGGCGGGCGGAGTTGCCGGAAAGCCGGACGGTTCACCGTTTGATTTCAATGACCCGTCGCCGGTTTGTGCGTCGGCAAACGAAACGCTTCACAAGGACCTTATGAAAACTATTAACGGATAGCGCAGCAGGGGATGTGGCGGTAGTTTTGTAAGTAGCATTTTCTGCCGCTTGCGGGCTTTTCTCTTTTCTATCCCCGAAACCGGCGTTCAACCGGCGAACCTGCCGTCAGCGTCCGCAATGTTTCCGTATCAAGCGTCAACGGGTCAACACTGCCTGCCGCTTCCTTTGGAATATGCCGGTTATGCGGACAAACATCCTGACAAATATCGCAGCCGAAAAAATAACTTCCGGTGTTCTCGGCTAAAAACTGATTGCGGTAACTGATACACTGCCGCGAATCTAAAATATACGGCGCAGTCAATGCACCGCCCGGACACGCTTCAATGCACTTCGTACAATTTCCGCACGAAAACGTTTTCGGCTCTGTACCGCCGTTAGGCTTACTGCCGGTGTCTAATTCTTCTGTTGAAAGAAACGCTCCCAAAAATAATTTGCTGCCGAGTTGGTCATTGATGAGCAGCGTATTTTTTCCGATAAATCCTAAACCGGCTTGGGCGGCGAATTCTTTTTCTAAAAGCGGAGCGGTATCGGTAACGCCCCGGCAGCGTCCGTTCGGAAACAATTCACGGTGCGTGTCCGCTAAAACCTTGAAACGCCGCCGTATCCAAGTATGATAATCAATACCGCGTGCATAATCGGCAATACCGGTTAATTGTTTGACGGGATGTGGTGTGCTGTTGAGAACCGCTGCGTAGGAAACGCCCAACATTATCAGCGACTTTACTCCGGGCAAAATTGAGGCGGGATGCCGCCGTGCTTCCCGTTGTTCGGCAAGATAGGTTATTGAGGCGTATCTTCCGCTCTCGATGCGGCGTTCAAAAGCAGGGAACGTTTTTGCTGCGCCGGCAGGAATGATACCGTAGAGTTCAAAACCGAGTTGCCGGACAGTTTTCAGGAGAGTCAACGATGGCACGGCTTGTGATATTTTTCGTTTTGGTGTATAAGCACTGTGTTAGTCCGTTTCTGCCGCATGTTTGTCGATTTGAGCCGACGTGCAGTACCTATATGATTGAGGCGATAAAAAAGTACGGGGTCATTGGCGGTACGCTGCGGGGCATCAGGCGTATTTGCCGCTGCCATCCGTTCTATCGCGGCGATCTCAATGACCCGCCGTAGGAAGGGAAAGCGGCATTTTAATGGATAATAGTCACTTAACAGTCCGCTTGCGTACGAGCGGGGAGTGTCAAGTCTCAAAGCACACTATCCCCGCGGATGACATTTGTTATGTACGGCTTTCAGACGTGTCATATCGACGTGCGTGTAAATCTGCGTCGTGGCAATACTGGCGTGTCCAAGCATTTCCTGTACCTGACGTAAATCCGCTCCGCCTGTCAAAAGATGCGTTGCAAAACTATGACGCATCGTATGCGGTGTGATGGAAGTCGGTACACCAATCCGAAGAGCGTATTTTTTAATCAGTTCCCACATCGCCTCGCGGCGGATTTTGTGTCCCTTGTAAGAAAGAAAAGCCCAATGAAGACGGACACTTGCCGCCGAGACAGTACCGTCAGCGGACGGCGGACGGTTAGGTTGAAGGTTAAGTGCGGCATCGCCGCTCCGCCGATTCTCGACAACCGGTCTTTCGTTCTGTATCCATTGCTCAAAAGCGGCAACAGCCCGCCTGCCGAGCGGCACGAGACGTTCTTTGTTACCCTTGCCGGTACAAAGACAGTATCCTTCGGTGAGGCGAACATTCGGTATCGTCATATTAACCAGTTCCGAGACCCGGCAGCCTGTTGCGTAAAAAAACTCCAGCACGGCTCTGTCCCGCCGCCAAAGTTTGTCAATCCCTTCGGTCGGGGCTTCGAGGAGTGCCGAAACCTGACCGAGAGAAAGTACATCCGGTATCCGTTCCCAGAGTTTTTCGCTGCCGAGCAGTTCCGCCGGATTATCGGTTACGATTCCTTCAAGTTGCAGGAACCGAAAAAAAATCCGAAGCGAAACGATGTGCCGCGCCCGCGAAGACGGCGACAGGTTTTGTTTTTGCAGATAAGCAACATAGTCGGCAAGAATGGTAACGTTCAAATGCTGTACTGACCGGTTGCCGAGCCAGCGGAAAAAACGCCGCATATCCCGTTGATAAGCCGCAATGGTGTTTTCGGCAAGTTGCAGTTCATTGGTAATATACTTCAAAAAACTGTCGAGCCAAGTCTGATGAAATGCCGGCTGTTGGACTTCACGGACGGCTAATCGGCGGCGGCGTACATTGTGTAACATTGGTTTAGAACGATTTGTGGTATTGTTAAACTATTATAGTTTTTTTATTTGGTTTTTGGAGTAGTAGATTGATGGAGTATTCGATCCTATATTCTGCTTTGGAATAACATTTTGTTTTTCGTTGAAACCTTGCCAGGTAATGACGTATCCTCGCATTGTATCCCTCGACGGTGTAAGTCTCCGCCTTCGTCTGCCAATGCTTCTCCGGCGGAACAAACTCTTCGTAACTTCGCCAATAGTCCGAAGC
>JAITOZ010000077.1 GCA_031289675.1 Planctomycetaceae bacterium | reverse complement strand
CATTTTTGAGTCCGCCGTCTCGATAATATCGTAGCAGTGCATAAACGGTGTTATGGGCTGCTGCGGCGAGTTGGCAGAGTTGTTCGCCGACAATGCCTTGGCTGTGCAAGGCGAGGATAGTCATCCGTTTGCGAATGGCGGGATGCTCGTGATGATAGCGGTCGTGCTGAATGATTTGTAAATCACTGTCAGGATAATGGATGTTCAACATAGTATTCTCCGGTTGAGTTAGGCGAAGAATAACAATTTAGCGAATCTAATAAAAGAGCAGTTTCTAAATGTGGGAAGTATATATCAAGTATTAGACTTGTTCCCTAACCGTTTTTTTAATCGCGAAGGAGCGAAGACCGCAGAGTTTTTTCTACGTTCTTTTCCTATTCTTCGTTTTCTTCGCGCCTTCGCGATTATCATTTTTCTTTTTCATCTTGCGACGATGCGTTGAATGGTACTGCGATTGACACCGTAATCGACACCAATACTTTCGAATGTTCGGTATTCTCTCCAGTATTGAAGAGCGATGAGCAGTTTATCGGCAAGAGGGATTTTATTGGGTGCGCCGCCTTGTTTGTGTTGCGGGAAATGGAAAAGATGAACGATGATGAGCATTTTATCGAAAACGCACCGCTTCGTTCCGGTGACGCGTCTAAATGCTGCGTCATCTAATTTCATCAAATTTGCATAACGATTCGACATTAAAATCCTCCTTGAATAAAACAACGGGAAAATGCCAGAATACAAGCGTTATAACGAATTTAGTGTTACGCAACAAGTCTAATGAAAACCTCGCCCCCGTTTGAAAGTATAGATTTGAATTTCGGCGGGAACGAAATTTCCCACCTCCGGCTTTGCACTCTACCTAATAGCAAAACTGCTCTTGACTCGTTTTCAGAAATCGGGTATCATCCGCCGCTGTTACGGCTTGACGGAACAAGCCGGTTCACCTCAAACAAGGAATCATTATGTCAAGGACGGCTGTCTTGGAATCTGTATCAACCTCTCGTCAGGCTGCTACGCATCAGGGAATTGCAAACCGCATTAACTACGAAGACGTAGTCAATCATTTCAACGAGGATGACCTTAACGACGTTCTCCGCAACGACGTTTTCGCTGTCCTTGATACTGAAGCAAAACGCTACGGCAATGACGATGACTTTTTTAAGGCGGCAGAAAGTCTCCTCTATCATTTCGCCGAACCCGAAGAGGAAGACGAGGAAACCGGCATCGAACGGGGAAACGACCATATGGAATATCCGGCGGCAAATCAGGACGGCGGTCTGGACAGTGTTCTGGATGTTGCTGCCGACAATGATGTGTCTTGCATAACAGAAAAAGAGACCGACAATGCGGAATTGGTAAATGGAGAATCGGAGAATGCCGGTTTCATTCTGCCCGAAGGCTTGGTACCGGACAATAAATTAAATTCCGATATGATACGTCTGTACTTTTCGCAGATGAGCAGTGTCCCGCTTCTTTCGAAAGCAGAGGAAACCGTCTTTGCCAAACGTATCGAAAACTGCCGTGCGGCATTCCGCCGCTGTATTCTCGGTTCGCCTTTCGGTTTGCAGGCAGCCTTCAAGATGCTTTCCAAAGTCTATCACGGGCAACTTGCTTTTGAGCGGACGATACGCCTGGCACTGTCCGAAAAATTATCAAAACAGCAAATCCGCTGCCGGATGCCGCAAAATTTACGGACGCTTGCCCCGATGCTCGAAACAGGGGCGGCACTCTTTTCCTCGTTGGTGCATAAAAGTGTTACAAAAGCGGAGAAAATCAGTCTCCGGCAGCAAAAACGCAGCCGATACCGCCGGGCATTGGTTCTCATTGAAGAGTTAAGTCTCCGCAACCGCAAGGTTCACGCAATGATGAAGCAACTCGAAGCGGTGTCGAAGCGGATGGATGAAATCACACACCTGTTGAACGACACGAATATCAAAATTATGCCGCAGCGGCGTAAGATGCTGACAAAGGAACTCCGCCGTCTTATCCGTACGGCACAAGAAGGACCGAGCCGGTTACGCTGCCGCTGTGAAAAAGCCCGCCGACTGCTGCGGGAATACGAAGAAGCGAAGAGTGCAATGTCGCAAAGCAATCTTCGGCTGGTCGTTTCGGTCGCCAAGAAATACCGGAATCGGGGCGTACAATTTCAGGATTTGATTCAGGAAGGCAACACCGGTTTGATGCGTGCGGTCGATAAGTTTGAGTACCGGCGCGGTTTTAAGTTTTCGACGTATGCCACGTGGTGGATTCGTCAGGCGGTAACGAAGGCGATTGCCGAACAGTCTCGAACGATTCGCATACCGATAAGTATGATTGACCAACTTTCCCGTTTGCGGAATACGGCGAGAATGATATATCAGGAGACGGGCAGACGACCGACCATTGCAGAGGTCGGAATGTTGTCGGATATGACTCCTGATGAAGTCCGTAAAGTTCTCACTACCGGTTCCAATCCGGTGAGTCTTGAACATCCGGTTGGCGAAGACGAGGATAATTCTTTCGGCGAATTACTTTCCGATACGGGTACGGAGCGTCCTGAACATTCCGCATCGAACGAGATGCTGCGTAAGGAAATCAGCAAGATATTGAACACGTTGTCGCATCGGGAACGGGAAATCATTAAGTTGCGTTTCGGTCTCAATGGGGGTTATGCTTACACGTTGGAGGAGGTTGGACGGATATTTCAGGTAACGCGGGAGCGTGTCCGTCAGATTGAGCAGTGTGCGGTTGCCAAGTTGCAGCAGCCGGGGCGCAGCCGGAACCTTGTCAACTTTTTGTCAGGAGTTAATTCGTAGCGGTTAACGGCGGGCCTAATTCGAGCCGCAGCCCGCCCCTTGTGGGAGTGAGCGAGCGGCTTTTTCGCTGTCTTGCGATGGCGGCTGAATCTGTTGCTGTATTTCCCATTCCCGTTGGGGGGATTGTAATACTGGTCGCCCTCTTACGAGAGGCTAAACGGCGGCAAGCATACAGAAAGAAAAACTCGCCGCTCGCCGCTATTTTTATCCCGTTGTCTTATTCGGCATTACTGTATGCGTCTTGCAGATTGCGGCATAAATCTGTTCAAACTCCTGATGACTGGCAAAGACAATCACCAGTTTGCCCTTGCCTTTTTCGTTCGTTTGCGTTAACTGTACTTTCACACCGCCGAGTTTGTTACGAAAATCCTGCTCCAGGCGGACAAGATGCTCGCTCTTTTTCGATACGTTCCGTTCCTCCCCTTCGGGACTAATCACTTTCCAATCGGCATCCTTCGGACTCACCGCTTCGCCTGTTTTGATTAAGTTTTGCACAAACTTTTCCGTCTGCCGGACACTCCAGCCTTCATTCTGAATTTTGCTGGCAATCTCGATTTGCTCGTGTTTTTCCAGCGGCAGCAAAGCCCGAACGTGTCCGGTTGTCAAATGTTCTTTACGGACAGCATCCTGTAACTCCTGCGGCAATTCTAATAAACGTAACAGATTTGTTACCGTACTCCGGTCAAGTTCCAGCCGCTTTGCCAATTCTTCGTGTGTTCCGCCGTACAGTTTCAGGTAATTTGCAAACGAGGCGGCTTTTTCGATAGCGTTCAAATCTTTCCGCTGCAAGTTTTCCGTCAAGGCGAGTTCAAGCATCTGCCGGTCATCGACATCTTCGAGGAACCGTACCGGTACGGAGTCCCAGCCGGCACGGATGGCTGCCCGAAAACGGCGTTCGCCTGCAATGATTTGATAGAGACCGTCTTTGGGGCGGACGGCGATTGCCTGTAAAAGACCGTTGGCAGCGATGCTTTGAGCGAGTTGTTCAATTTCCGTTTCATCAAAGTCCAATCGGGGCTGATACGGATTCGGCACGATTTTCAGAATATCGACCGTTCCCGAATAATCTTTTGCGGATTCTGCCGCAGAGATAGGCGGGATTATCTCCGCAGAATGTTCTTGCAGAATGTTTTCCGCAGGGTCTTCATTATATCCGCCGATACGTCCGAGCAGGGCTTCCAAGCCCCGTCCTAATCTTTTTTCTTTTGCCATATTTCCTCTCCTTTATACCAGTAACAGCGGATTGTCAGAATTAACACCGGACGTGTCAAGAGGAAATTTTACGAACGAGCGGCGTATGGGGAGCGGCTATATGTGTCGGTTTTTCGCTACTGCACGCCGCGCCGCTCTATTTCCTATTCCGCCTCCTGACGGATACCCCTTGAAAAAAACTCAAACGGCGGTAGAATGGCGGTCAGAGTGTCGGTAGTTTAGCCGGTACACACCAACGCATTGAGACCGCAACGACTGTGTGCGGAGAGAGAAAAATGTCACGTGTTTGCGAAGTTTGCGGGAAAGGCAGAGGAATCGGTAACGCCATCGAGACGCGAGGTAAAGCGAAGTATCTCGGCGGTGT
This sequence comes from Planctomycetaceae bacterium, assembly GCA_031289675.1. Lineage (GTDB taxonomy): Bacteria > Planctomycetota > Planctomycetia > Pirellulales > Thermoguttaceae > WRKP01. The sequence goes on along the minus strand of JAITOZ010000077.1, from coordinate 2,259 downwards.
CGGTACGAAAATAACCGGCATTACACGGCGGACGTTCCAGCCGAATTTGCAAAACGTCCGCACAACGACTGCCGGCGGAACAACGAAGACCGTCCGTGTTTGTACACAGTGCATCCGCAGCGGTGCTGTCCGCAAGCAGGTGCGCAACACCCCGTTTCGGCTCAAAGCAGACGGCTAGGAATTGTTTCGCAACTCTGCGCCTGCGCAAAATTGTTATTTCAATCTCCGAAACGGACAGACAAATAACTTTCGTAACGGCGGAGGTCGAGTCTGCCTTCTGCTACGGCATATTTGACCGCACAATCTGTCTCGTTGGAGTGTGTGCAATCAGGAAAACGGCAGCGGTTCTCGTACGGACGTAAATCACGGAACAGACCCAATACCTCCTCCGGGATAATGTCCCAAAGCATAAATTGCCGCAAACCCGGTGTATCAACAACATAACCGCCGAATGACAATTCCAGCAACTCCGCCGTCGTTGTCGTATGTTTGCCCTTGTTCGCATTGCCGAGTGCGCCGATACGTAAGTGCAGTTGCGAATCCGCCGCATTCAAAAGAGATGACTTGCCGACACCGCTCTGTCCCGCCAAAACACTCGACCGGTTACAAAGCAGCCGCCGCAACCGGTCAATGCCCTGACCGGTTTTGACGCTTAATTGTAACACTTTGTATCCCATCGAACTGAACACGCCCGCAAGCGGCTGCAATTCAGCAGAATCCGTCAAATCCGTTTTGTTAATGCAAATCACCGGCTGCACGCCGGACTGTTCCGCTGTCAATATCAGCCGGTCAATCAGGTTCGGTTTTAATTCCGTCTGCACCGCACCGACAACGATGAGCATCTGGTCAACATTTGTAACAAGAATATGTCTCCGGTGTTTACTTTTCCGTGCAATCGTTCCGAAGCGGGGTTCGATACGTTCAATCATTCCTTCGGATTCGTTTTCGATACGGAAGAGAACCTTATCGCCGGCAACAACCGGCTGCCGCTGGTCGGTTGCCAATGTTTTTAAGATACGGCGCGTGATGCAATGAAAAGACCGCCCGTCTTCCGTTTGCACAATACTATCAACACCGTGAACTTTCAGCACTCTGCCGGCGCAAAGATTACTTGATGCTGTATCGGCAGCGGTATGAAGAATGATAGAAAAAGCGCTGCTTTCGGTATCATCGGATATTTCGCCGATGACCGTCCGTTTTCGCGACAGTTCACTTTTACCGCCGATGCGTTCTTCGGCTGCCTCGTTTTCCTCCTGACAGCCGTGTTCTTCATACTGACGCGTCCAATCGCCGCTTCGGGTTTTCCTCAATCGGTTCTTACGGAATTCAACTCGGATTTTTGATTTTTTCATATTAAATTTGTTTCGCTCCAAGCCGCAGAGACCGCAGAGTCATTTCTCTCATTTTTCTCTGTGTACATTGTCTATTGTACTTTGCGTGAAAATTCTTATTCCATAGCAAAACTGAATACGTACTAAATGATTAACATTGCGTCGCCGTAACTGAAAAACCGGTACTTTTCTTTGACGGCTATGCGGTACGCTTCGCTTATCAATTCGCCGCCGCCGAATGTGCGTACCAATATCAAAAGCGTTGATTTCGGAAAATGAAAGTTTGTTAATAACATATCCGTACTCCGAAATTCATACGGCGGTCGAATAAAAAGCGATACTTCACCGGCAAACGGCTTTTGAAGAGCGGTTTCCAGAACACGCACCGATGTTGTTCCGACTGCTAAAATCCGTCCGCCGCTGCTTCGGCACCGCTGCAAAGCGATTGCGGTTTCTTTCGTCATCTCTGCCGTTTCGCTGTGCATTTGATGTTCGTTAATGTTTTCAACCGTTATCGGTTTGAATGTTCCGATGCCGGCGTGCAATGTAACAGAAACGATATTCGTTCCCGGTTCTTTAATGCGGTCAAGCAATTCCGGCGTGAAATGCAGCCCCGCTGTCGGTGCTGCCGCCGAACCGTAATGTTCGGCATATACCGTCTGGTAGCGTTCTTTATCCGCTGCGTTCATACGTCCTTTGCGAATGTACGGCGGCAGCGGAACGTGTCCGATACGTTCCAACAAGTCAACAGGCGAATCCATACTTTCTCCGCATAAACGAATCAAACACGTTCCTTGTGCTGTTCTATCTATGCCTTTAATGATTATTTCAAAAATTGCCGCAATACTTCCGTCGGGGGAATAAACGGTAACCGTTTCGCCGTTTTGGATTGTGCCGCGGGTGTGTGCGAGAATTTCCCAAAGTCCAT
>JAITOZ010000041.1 GCA_031289675.1 Planctomycetaceae bacterium | reverse complement strand
GCTCTGAAATATGACGTAACTTTTAGAGGTACGCACCAATCATTGACAAGCGGTAAGGAAAAGGGAAAATGATAATCGCAATTAAAAAACAAAAAAACGCTCTGAAACACAGTAAAATCGATGCCGACACATTCCTTTGCCGAAACTCTTCATCAGCGTCTTCTTGTCTTTGACGGTCCGATGGGGGGCGGAACTGTATCGGCATCATATTTTCACCAACCGGTGTTTCGATGAAATTAATCTGCTCAACCCGAAACTGCTTGAAAGCATTGATTTAGGACAAGTAACGCCGTTTCCGACACACTCGTTTGACCGCAACACCAAAGAGCGGATTGCCTATCTATTTTTCTTTGCGGTCTGAAAGGACGGCAAGAATTTCGACGAGAGTGAAGCCCATTCTATGGGATTCGTCTCTCTCTTACACTTACGTGAGGTCAATTTTGCAGCACCCTGCTGCGCTAACAGGAACGTAAACATAGCAATTCTCCTTTTTCAAAAGGTCGTTTCTTGCAGAGGCACAATACCCCTGCTGTCAACAAACAAATGTCAAACGAAATCTTTGGAGAATGGAAAATTTATTTTTAGCCGCGAATGTACGAACTCGCAACGTAATTTCTATGAAAATAAGAAATAAAAACACATTTTTCCGCTTTTGCCGGATAGACTAATTATTTCGGATATTTTAGCCGATAAGTGAAGCAGCCATCGCGGCAAACATACAGACTTAACTTCAAGGAGGAAGTATGGCGACAGTACAGTGTACTGCCGAAGACACGGCAAAAGTGTGGAAAGAATTCGTCCATAACCGGTCAAATCAAGACTTGCGCAACACGCTGATAGAGACCTATCTGCCTCTGGTACGGTATCACGCCGAACGTGTCGGTTCCCGTCTGCCGGATGAAGTCGAAGTCGATGACCTTGTTTCCGCCGGAATTTTCGGTTTGATAGATGCTATCGATGCTTACGATTTAGACCGCGGTGTGAAGTTTGAAACGTACTGCGTTCCCCGCATCCGCGGCGCAATGCTTGACGAATTGCGCAGTATGGATTGGGTTCCCCGCCTTGTGCGTTCACGTGCAAAAAAACTGACGGAGGCAACGAAAACGCTTACCGACAAAAACGGTCGGCAGCCGACACACGAAGAACTTGCTGCTCATCTCAGCATTTCCGCTGCGGAACTGGAGCGGATACTCACCGATGCCAACGCCGTCAACACGGTCAGTTTGAACAAGAAGTGGTTTGAAACCGACGGCTCGAAAGACATCAGCGAAATCGATTTGGTAGAAGACCAAAAGGGAGAAGACCCGACAGCGAGGATTCAGAAAACTGACCTGATGCGGCTCGTTACCAAAGGATTAACCCGAAATGAGCGGTTGATTCTTATTTTGTACTACTACGAAGAAATGACGATGAAGGAGGTCGGAATAACGCTTGATTTAAGCGAAAGCAGGGTCAGTCAGATGCACAGCGACATCGTCAAACGCCTTGAGTTGCAATTAGAAAAACGCCGACCGGAGTTCGCCGTATAGATATTGTATACTGCAAATGGTTAAAATTTGCCTTATCAAACTCGGCTATTTTTGCCGGAATGCACGAATGTTGATGAATATTGCTGCGTTTTTTTGTATTTATTCGTGCATTCGTGGTTAAATATTCTTTTCATATAAAACCGAAATTCTAGCCGACTTCAGTATAAGGGTAAAGTTTCGCGCAGAGACGCAAAGTGCGCACAGGAATTGAGAGAGATGTTTTTTTGCGCACTTTGTGTCTTTGTGTGAAATAATTTCATCCACCATAAATCCCGCAACAAGTTAAGCCGTCCTAAATTCTTTTCTTTTTTTCTTGACTTTTGCAAATTAAGTGGCATATTCTCGCATAGGATTTTCGTGTAAAGCCCTTTTGACGTTTGTTTAGTGTTTATTGTACGATGCCCCCCCCATTCGTTCATCCGTTCGGCTCTGCGTTGTTGTTAGCATTTGCATTAACCGTAATGTCGGCGATGCAGGCGTATGCGGACAGTTTATCCGGCAATCAGGAGATATGGCGGATAAACACCCGTCCGGTGACGTTCTCATCGCCGAACAACGAAAACTTTGCCAAGTTATGTTTTTTCCGGCAGACAGATAATCATTGGACTACGGGCAGCAGCGAAACCTTTTTTCAAACGCAGGCAGCGGATATTCCGTTGATTGTTTTCGTGCCGGGTTATACCTCCACAACTGCCGACACAACGCAAACCGGTCTTAACCTTGTCCGGTTGTTTAATGCGGACACAAATCACCGAAAATACCGGATTGTCTTTTGGGATTGGTACGCCGACCGAAGTATATGCCGCATCCGTCCCGATATTCGTTCCAAGATTCCGATAGCCAAAGGGAGTGCCGGTTATTTGACGCTTTTCCTGCAATCCTTACAACCGGAGAGTAAGGTCTGTTTGTTCGGTTTCAGTTTTGGGGCGCGTATCGTTTGCGACGGTGTTCAAAATCTTGCCGAATCGGATGCGGGACAGTTGCATCTGCGCGTTGTTCTTTCGGCGGCGGCTGCTGACCAGCACGGGCTCGGCAGCCAATCGCAGTACTGCAACGTGGTAAAATATGCCGAAAAGGTGTTGGTTACGTATAATCCTGATGACTGGGCGTTGTCGTTTTATCCGTATATGTACGAACCCGGTTACAGAGCCGAGGCATTGGGACTCCTCGGAGTGCCGATGAAGTCCATTTTGCCGGAGTACCGCAGCCGCATTGAGTCGGTCAGCGTCAAAACGCACATCGGCATTGAGCATAAAACGTTGAAACACGCAGGTTCGCCAGTATTCCGCAGCCGGATGGACGAATATTTTTTCTTTAGTACGGCGGACTAATTGCCCTTGACGGAATATCAATTCGATATAGAATAACCTCCTGTGGAGAGTCTTGTCGGCAATTGTTTTTAATGCGCGAAATTGGACAAGATTTCTTGCTTAACAAAACGGGGCGTAGCTCAGCCTGGCTAGAGCGCTGCGTTCGGGACGCAGAGGCCGCTGGTTCGAATCCAGTCGCCCCGATGACGTAAGTTATTTATATTACATAACTTACGTCAATTTCTTTTTGTATTTGAAACGCCGTAAAACGGTCGTTATAGTGTGTACTACACACTTTACGGAGCCTCCTTTTTTTTACGGGAATCTGTCAAATGCCCAAAACTAACATCCCCTCGTACCGCCTTCACAAGGCATCGGGACAAGCCGTTGTCTGTCTCAACAGTAAGATGCTCTATCTGGGAAAATATAAAAGCAAGGCAAGCAAGGAAAAATATGACGAAATTATCAGCGAGTATCTCGCCAACGGAAAAAAACTGCCGCCGAC
>JAITOZ010000205.1 GCA_031289675.1 Planctomycetaceae bacterium | reverse complement strand
GTTCAAAATGATGTCTGTTCCCTTCCGCAATCGGCGAACGACTCATCTCGCAAGAATGACACTCATATGCGGTATTATCAACGCCAATAACGGATTATAAGTTACGCAACAAGGCTAATGTTAACGTTGAGGCGGGAACCCGCGTTCCTGTTTCTTTTTGTCCCTTGTTTTGACGCTCCAATTTCTCTGCGTGCCGGGCAACACGCTCTAACTCTTTATTCTAACTTCGGTTGTGTCAGGAATTTATTGATTGAGTCGCAGAAGTCCCTTATTTTCCCGTATGTTAACGTTCATTTCAATAAATTTACAACACTACCGGATATTAACGGACGGGGCTTGTCTTTCTGTGTGCTCTTGCATACAATACTGCCTATGTAGTTTTTGATAAATTGGGACGTGACAAAACGATGAAAAAGACACTTTTTTCTATCGACAATGATCTTTTTGAAACGCTTCGGCAAGCCAAATCCGAAGCAACGGTTCGGCAGCGCATATTAGAGCAACTTGTTGATAATACCGGCGAACTCGAAGAAGGCAATACCGACTTTCTGCACGAAAATATCCTTATCGAATTCAAACACAATGAGGATATGTCTGCCAAAGAGGGTGTCCGTGCGGAAATCCTCGCTCAATCGCTGTACTACTGTCATAACCTTTATATGGACGGCAAACGTGTTCCGCCCTACATTAGTCTGATTGACAAAGATGAATTCGTCTTTTACAAACGGGAAACACTTGAAGCAATTTACAAGCAAAGCAATTTATTCAAACAAGGCAGTCCGTCAAGTCCCGATGAAGCCGTTATCGAAAAGTGCCGAAAAACTGAGCCGGAACAATATCTTTTTGTCTCTTCGCAGGAAATCCTAGACCAAGCCGTCCGCCGTCTCGGTTCGATTATAAGTGAACAAATTTGTATTCCTGAAGACGTTACGGAATACAATATTGCGCATCTGTATTCCTCGTGGAGTAATCTGTTCACTCAATTTCTTAACCATAAGGGAAACGAAAACAAGCCGCATATTTTTCGTAAGGATTGTATCGGCGAAGGCGAAGTTTTTGTCATCGAAAGCAACCTTCTCGGTAATGAAATTATTACCGTCGAATTTAATCTTGATGGTGAAATTGCCAAGATAGAGCGTTGTCCGAAGAGCAAGTATTACGATTTTTGGAGTGCTTGGAAACGAATCGAAAATGTCAAACAGGAAAAGAGGATATTCCAAAAGGCAGCCGATTTATTTGAAACGGATTCCCGCCGTAAGAAAGGACAGTTTTACACGCCGACCAATCTTGCCCGATACGGCTGGCAGTATCTTGAAAAAGAACTCGGTAAGAATTTCTGGTTTGACGGAACGTGGCGGATTTGGGACTGCTGCTGCGGTGAAGGCGGTTTAGCCATCAACGTTATTCCGCAGTCCGCTTTGCAATATACATATCTTTCGTCCTTGGATTACGGCGAAATTGATTTTGTGAAAAAACATTTGCCGATGTGCAAGCGTGTCTGGCAAATGGATTTTCTTAATACCCAAATCAAAGATTTTCCCGATGACATAAAACGGGATATGGAAAATCCGAATATCAAGTGGCTGTTCTTCATCAATCCGCCGTATGGAGAAGGCAGCAGCGGGAAAGCCGATGCTCATCCTGAATGGCACAAAAAAGGGGTGTCATTATCGCTTGTCAAAGAGCAAATGAAAAACCACGATATGTCAGTGGAAAGCAAGGAAAAATACGCCCAGTTTCTATTCCGTATCGAAAAGGAATTCCGTGGAAAATATGTCTTGGGTTCTTATACAACGATGAAAGCGTTTGTGTCAAAAGAATATGCCAATTTACGAAAATTTTGGCGACCGGTTTTTAAGGGCGGTTTGATATGTTGTGCCAATAAGTGGCACCAAGGCAACGGAGTCTTTCCCAGCGTTTTTTCCGTGTTTGATTGCCGCGAAAAAGGACATTGGGACAAAATGACGTACAACATTTTAGAGTACTATAAAAATTCCGTAAGAGGGACATTTCGCGGCACAAAGGATTTTATACAAGAGGATATAAAACGCAGTTTCCGCAATTACTTTTTTCATAACGAAAAGTTGCCTTGTGATGAATTAACGGTGGTGCAGGCAAACGGTTTGTTGACATACAGCAGTAAATCAAAAACCAGTAATTACAGACCGAAAAAGACATTGGCTGCCGCCTATTTTTTATCGGCGTATATGCGGCGACGGCAATACTCACGTCTCATCAGCGGTAACTCGGTTTCACACAATGTTTTTCTTGATAAACAAAATTACAAACAGGTATTATGCGGATTAGGTTTATATTGGAGTGTTAAACACACTTGGGTTAATCACGAGGATTGTTTTCTCGCCCCGTCAAGACTGCTGACGGAACAAGAAGAGACCGATGCCGTTTTATATGCGCTGGTTTGTGTCAGAAACCGCACAACAACTGCCCGTTTGGACGAGGCAATTATCACAACGAACAAAGGGCGGGTTATCAACGGCGGGATTGTTGAGAACAAATTGAATCCGTTTGACAAAAAAATGTTTGACTGGTCGGCATGTTCTGAAACCGGCAAAACCGTCTTAAAGTTATACAAGGATTACCTTGATAACATCGTTCATTGGCAGAAACAGGATACGGTTCTCGGTAAAGGGAAGTGGTTAGGAATGTATCAGTATCACCGTATTGTTCCGATACCGAAAGAATTAGTCAATGCTATCGAAAAGTTGCGCGAGGACGTTGAAAAAACGGCACTGACTTTGTGCTTCGTCTAACGGACAGCAAGCATGGAGACGGCGTTCCGTATTGCGGTATCGGAGGCACAACAGATAAAAAATACGGATAGGGGCATGAATCCAATGAAACCGTTAATCAAATACCGCGGCGGAAAATCAAGCGAAATTCCGTACATTGTTAGACACATACCCGATTATAGCGGTCGGTATATCGAACCGTTTTTCGGGGGCGGTGCTTTATTTTTTCATTTGGAACCGAAAAAAGCGATTATCAACGACATTAACTCCAAGTTAATGAACTTTTATTCCGGCGTTCAACTTTACTACGATAAATTAAAAAGAGAATTGTCCGAAGTTGAAAAGATTTACGAGGCAAACCGAAAACAGTTTGACACATTAAAACAAAAAGCACCGGACAAGCGGGTTGAAGACAAAAACGAAGCGTTTTATTATTCGCTTCGTGATATGTTTAACGAGATTGCAAAGAAAAAATATACCGATGCGCTGCTTTACTTTTTCATTAACAAAACGGCTTATTCCGGTATGATACGTTATAACAGCAAAGGGGAATTCAATGTTCCCTTCGGTCGTTATAAACATCTCAACACTTCGTTAATAACGCCGCAGCATCATCAATTACTGCAACACGCCGAGATTGATAACGGCGATTACACCGCAATTTTTGATAAGGCAAAGCCGAACGATTTTATGTTTTTAGACCCGCCGTATGACTGTGTCTTTTCCGATTACGGCAATGAAGAATACAAAGACGGTTTTAACGAGGAAAGCCATATCGCTCTTGCGGAGCGGTTTCGGAAATTGAAGTGTAAGGCATTGCTTGTCATCGGCAGGACCCCGCTGACAGAAAAACTTTACGGCGATTTAGTTATTGACGAATATGCCAAAACTTACGCCGTCAATATTCGTAACAGGTTTAAGTCGGCGGCAAGCCATATTTTAGCGGCTAATTATAACACGGAAAACAAGCGGCTTTTTTATAACGATTAGCGTTATGGCAACGATACAAAGTAAAGTTCTTTTTATTACCACTTCGCCGCGTAGTCCGCTCAAAATGCTGCCGGAAATCGAGTTACTGCAAACTTATTTTGGCGGTAAAAAATGGAACAAGACAACGCAGGCGGAGTTTATGCAGATTCTCAAAGAGGAGAATTTTTTCCTCGGTGAAGGAGTAAATGATCCTGCGTTTAGTGCAAGGGATAGAATTAACCGTGCGCCAAAATCATTGGGTTTTGTTTCCTTGTCGCCGTGTATCAACCTGACCGCAGCCGGTCAAGAATTCGTTCAGTCAAAACGAAAGGAAGAAATCTTTTTACGGCAACTTTTGAAGTTCCAAATTCCTTCACCGTATCATAAGCAGGGGAGCAAGTCCGCTGATTTTTATATTAAGCCATATCTCGAAATGTTCCGCTTAATTCGGCATTTTGGTTCGTTGACCTTGGATGAAATAATGCTGTTCGGTTTACAGTTGGTTGATTACCGCAAGTTTGATGTTATTACTGCAAAGATTGAGCAATTCCGCAAAGATAAAACCAATCACGAAAATAGTTATCGGGAATTCAGAGGGCAGTATCTTGAACGGGAATTACGGATAATTTATCAAGATGAAATAGCGGCAGGGAATACAGCAACACGGGAAAGCCGAAATGAATCGATAGAAAATTTTCTGAAAACAAAGGGAAGTAATATGCGAGACTACACGGACGCATTATTCCGTTATCTTCGAACAACGGGAATGGTACAGATTTCACATCTTGGTAAATCTATTTCCATTACACAAGACAAAGTGCAGGAAGTTGATTATTTTCTTGATCATACCGACAGAAACCCGTGTTTTGTTGACAACGAAAAACAATATGCTGCTTATCTTGCCGACACGTCTATTCCGCAATTATTGACGGATAATAGGAAATTATTGTTGCAAAAAATTCATTCCGAATTTCCAAACCTTAAAATTAATAAAACAGATTCGGCAAATCAATTAAAAGATATTTTGTTTGACGAAAGAGCAAAACAGAAAGAGAATTTATTAACACAACAAATAGCAGCAATAAAAAATCACCGTCTGTATGACGAAATCCAAGAAACGTTTCAAAACATTCAAAAGGGTTCGCTTTATGATGTGCCATTAATTTTGGAATGGAATGTTTGGCGGGCGATGATTATGCTTGACGGCGGAGAAATCAAAGCCAATTTGAAGTTTGATGACATCGGCAGTCCGATGGCAACAGCACAAGGAAACGTTGCGGATATTGTTTGCAATTACGGCAGTTTCGATTTGACCGTTGAGGTTACAATGCAATCAGGGCAAAGGCAATACGAGATGGAAGGCGAACCGGTGAGCCGGCATCTTGCAAAATTAAAAAAGGAAACGGGCAAACCGGCGTATTGTTTGTTTGTTGCTCCGCAAATTAACGAGGCGTGCATTGCTCATTTTTTTACGCTGCATAAAGTCAACGTCAGTTATTACGGCGGGGTATCAAACATTGTTCCATTGCCGTTGAACGTGTTCTCAAAAATGGTTGCGGATTCTTACAAAGCATTCTACACGCCGGAACCGAAACACATCAGGCAATTTTTCGAGAGGTCGAGAGAATTAGCCGCAAGTTGCAATAATGAACAAGAATGGTATGAGGGCATTACAAAAACAGTATTAAATTGGCTGGAAAGTTAAAAAATGGGCAATTCAATGGAACCGCTAACATACGGTCCTGCCCCGCCGGAGGTTGTGAAGAGTTTTATGTTGGAGTAAAATGTACCCCAAGGAGAAAATATCAATGAACCATTGGACTCAATTAAGTATTGAATACGCTAATCAAAAATCGTATCTCGATGGTTTGTTTCAGGTGTATCCGACCATTCCCGATGGTCTGCGTGAAATTGACGAAACCCTCTGGGGAAACGTAGAGAGTGCGTTCAAACGGCAAAAAAATGAGGGACTCCTTCGGGAATTATTGAAACTTGAATTGTTTCCGATTAAAGATAGTTATGTAGCGTATCTGAAACGGGATAAAGCATCTATTGAACGTAATCCTCGTACGGTGAATCGTATCTGCGGTCGGCTGTATGAACTTGGATTAGACAAACTCTATGAACGCTGTAGCGAGCCGAAAGAAACAAACCGGCAAATAGGTCCAATGTTTCGAAATTGGCTCCGCAAGAAATCGTTAGGGATAACGCCGGTCGGGTTAGAATAATTTCTTGCCGACAAAAACGATGCTATTCTTGACGGCAGCGACCAATCGATGATGGACTTTGCACGGCAAGAGTTGAATTATCATCACGAAAAGGGGCTTGACTTCGTTGCCCGGTTTAATGGCAAATATGTCATCGGCGAAGCAAAGTTTTTAACGGACTTCGGCGGACATCAAAATGCTCAATTCAATGATGCGATTGCTACTATTACGACCAAAGGCATCAAAGCCGTAACAGTGGGAATACTTGACGGTGTGCTGTATATCAAGGGCGGTAACAAAATGTACAAACAAATAACGGAAACATACATTCAATATAACATAATGAGCGTTCTTGTATTGCGGAACGTTCTCTACCAACTATAAAACGATGAATAATCTGTTAATACAAAGCAATAATCTGCAAGGATTGACTTATCTTTTGCAGGAAAAAAAATTGCGGGGAAAAATCGACTTGGTGTATATCGACCCGCCGTATGCTACGGGCGGTAACTTCACGATTGCCGACGGCAGAGCAACTACGATTAGTAAAGTTAAGAAGGGAACCGTTGCCTACACTGACACATTAAAAGGGAGCGATTTTATTAACTTTTTACGGCAGCGCATCGTCTTGATTCACGAGTTGTTATCAGAACAAGGTTCGCTGTATTTGCACATTGATTATAAAATCGGACATTATGTCAAGATAATGCTTGATGAAATTTTCGGCATTGAAAATTTCCGTAACGATATTACACGAATAAAATGCAATCCTAAAAATTTTGAGCGTATCGGCTATGGTAACATCAAAGATTTGATTCTGTTTTATACGAAGACAGCTGCTCCGATTTGGCACGAACCGCACCGGCAATACACGGAGAAGGATATAGAAAAATTGTTTCCGAAACGGGATAAGAACGGTCGGTGTTACACAACGGTACCTATTCACGCTCCGGGTGAAACAGAGAACGGCAAATCCAATCAGCCGTTCAAGGGAATGATGCCGCCGGTCGGTCGGCATTGGAGAACTGATGTTGAAACTCTTGAACAGTGGGACAAAGAGGGTTTAATCGAATGGTCGGCGACGGGCAATCCCCGCAAGATACTTTACGTTGACGAGCGGGAAGGTATGCGGGTACAGGATATTTGGGAATTCAAAGACCCGCAGTATCCGCAGTATCCGACAGAAAAAAAATGCCGAAATGCTGGATTTGATTGTGAAAACGTCATCAAACGAAAAAAGCATCGTCTTGGACTGTTTTTGCGGTTCGGGAACGACGTTGAAAGCCGCAGAAGAAAATCATCGGCACTGGATTGGCATTGACGAATCGGATTTAGCGATACAAGCAGCGAAAGAAAAACTTGCTGCAATGCAGGATAGTTTGTTCGCAGTGAAGCCGGAGTATGAACTTGTAATGAAGTTATTGGATATGAAAGACAAGAAGAGACAATATACCTGATTGTCAATATCCGCCGATAATGAAGTTGGAAAACCGTGTCTGCCGCCGCTCATCTACGCAGTAAAAATAGCAGTCTCAAGCCGGTTGAGTTTTTTGCGGATAACTAAAAGGACATAAAAAGTATGGCGAGGTCGAGCCGAAAAGAGTGATGAGTATTATATGCTGTTCGATGATATAGCAGGAGAAATGCCGCTGTATAAAAACTGTTGCGGGGCAAACGTATCTTATACACCTTTCGTATTGCTTGACGCATTGCTGCGATTGTGTTAGATTCATTGGTAAGGAATAATCGGCTATGTCCGGCAAAGAGAAGACAATCAGGCAACTCGTAAAAACCGCCGTAGAATGTTACGCAAGCGGTTTTGCGGATAGACACATCGGCGAATTGGATGACCCCGAAGGCGTGATTAATATGAAAATTCCGAAGGAGATGATACTATGCAGGTAGTTCTCATTAACCACGAAGAAATTTTGAAGTATTGCGTTCCGAACAGTTTGAAAACGCAAGAGGATATTAAGGATTATATTTTTGGCAACGATATTGCCCCCATCAAATTACTTGATGAGAGTTGGTCTGTTGCGGACAGTGAATCAGAAAACTTATCTGACAATGACGAAAGTTGAAGCCCTTAAATAGTGAATGGCAAAAATATGGTAAGATCTAGCCGAAAAGAATCGATGGATAATGCGCATCGTAACAAAGACGATGAGTATTACACGCTGTTCGATGATATAGCAGAAGAAGTATCGCAGTATAAAAAACTGTTGCGGGGCAAACGTATCTTATGTCCCTGCGACTGGGACGAAAGTTATGATGAAGAAATTGTTTTCAAGGAAGAAAATCATATCATTACAACCGCATTATTTAACGACAAGGGAACTGTTCGGCAGATAGACATTGCACAATCAAAAGCGAAAATCGAAAAGGATTTGAATCTCGTCAAGTGTAACTTTGTCAAGTTTCTGGTTGCTCACGCCGAGGACTACGGGGTTAAATCTGTTTCTGTCAGCGGATACGACCCGGCAACGAGAAAAGGTATCAGGTTTCAGGATATTGATTACAGCCGCTACGATGTCGTGATAACAAATCCGCCATTCAGTTTGTTTAGAGAATTCATTGATATACTGATGAAAACCAAAAAGGAATTCATCGTTATTGGTCCGCAAACGGCAATTTCCTACAAAGAAATTTTTCCCTATATCAAGGACAATCAACTTTGGCTGGGGTACCATTACCACTTGACTGGTTTTATTTGTTCGGACGGAACAATTTTGCAAAAGAACGACGCTCTGCCTCGGTGCTGCTGCTGGTTCACCAATTTGGACGTTTCCTACCGGCACGAAAATATGATATTGTCGGAGGAATATGACGCAGAAAAATATCCGAAATACGCAAACTATGACGGAATAGATGTCAACAAATCGAACCGTATTCCTTACGGTTACGAGGGGAATATGGGCGTTCCGATTACCTTTTTGCAAAAATACAATCCAGACCAATTCGAGATAATTGGTTTTCGCAAAGGCAATGACGGAAAGGATTTAATGCTGGAAAACGGAAAACCGCTGTTCGTAAGATTGCTCATACGAAAAAAATAACAAATGCAAATCAAAGAAATTTACGATAAGGTCAACGATGGTAAAATCATCAGCGACATCGAGTTGCAGCGTGAAATCATCTATTCTGCCGATAAACAGCGGCTTGTCATCGACAGCATTGTTAAGAGTATTCCTTTGCCGGCGTTCTATTTTTGGAAAAATGAAAATGGTATTCTCGAAGTCCTTGACGGCAAACAACGTATCGAGGCAATCCGTAAATTCTATCAGAATAACATTGAATACGAAGGCAAACTCTGGAAACAATGGGACGGGAATTTTCAGCAGAAAATAAATGAAACAGAAATATCGGACATCATTTGCAGCGGTACGGAAGACTTAAAGCAGGAAATCTTTTACCGTATCAACACATTGGGTATTCCGCTGTCATCCTTTGAAGTTCTCAACGGACTTTATCACGGCGAGTATGTGCGCGGTCTGACAACGTATGTCAAGCAAGACAAAGACGTTCTGAAAATTCTTGGCATAAACAATCGCGGCAGGAATCAATGGCTGGTTCTCAAAATGCTCTGTTACTTGCAAGATACAAAAGACATACACGAGTATGTAAAATTCCGCAAAGATAAATCGTTTGAAGACGACCAGCGTCTCATCGGCAAACATATCAAGTTCATCACCGGTGTTTTTGATAATACCAAAGAGTTGGACATTTATTTTCGTCTTGCAGTAAAATACGAAAAGGACATTGTCATTTGGAAAGAAAGGAAGTCAGACATCAATAAAAACGTAACAGATTACTTGAAAAATAAAACGCTCGTTGCGGTAACGGATAAAGCGAAAGAGATTGAGGATATTATACAGGCGGTCGTTGCGGACATTTCTGTTGACCCGAAGCGTCTTTTTACGGGCGATGATAAACTTGCTTTACTTCGGCAGCAAACGTCTGCGAACGGCAAGTATCAATGTGCCGTTTGCGGTCAATACTTTTTTGAAAATGAATTGGAAGTTGACCACGTTGCTCCTTGGAGTAAGGGCGGACGTACCGAATTGTCTAATGCCCAACTGCTCTGCCGAGCCTGCAATGCGAAAAAAGGGAATGGGTAAGGAAAAATTAGCCGTTGACAGTGTTTCCCTCTAACGTTTTTGTTTTTTGCTCGTTTTTAGCAGGAGAGGGGATCAACCCGACCTGCGGTCAAAAGAAATGAGTCCAGATAGCCTCTCCCCTCGCTTGTGAACTTTCCACTTTTCGCCAAAAGCCGGATTACTTAAAAATATCCGCCTCGATATGATAGGGTAATTCGCCGTACTTGAAATCTTCATTCAGGTACAATTCGCCGCCGATAGAGACCTGTCTCGTTCGGAAGGCGGCTTTCAATTCACCGGTACAGTGTACACTAATCATATCGAACGGATTTTGTTCCGGCGAACAAAACTTGCAATGTTCCTGCGTGCGCACCAGCATAAAATTCTGTATGCCGGAAAGTTGCCTGCCGGGATACATATACCCCTTAATATAGACTTTACGGTGTTCTTTTGCGAGAGCCAAAATGTGTTCAGGGAACTGGTCGGTTTTCGGGTCTTTACGCAGTTCCAAAAACTGTACGGCAGTATAACCGTAAGGGATGTTGAAATAATAGTGCCAAACGCCCCAACCGGCAGCGGCAATGCCGAGTACAAACGAAAAAATAATTCCGCCGAACGCAAAGCCCCGCCCCGTGTAATCGAACGGACACGTCAAAATTTTATACAATCCGAAGATACCGCACAACGCACCGGTAAGGGGGACAATGATAAACCAGTTATTGAGGAGCATCAGCGGTGTAAAGAGCGACAAGGCGAACGCAATCACCGCCAGAATACTGACCGCCCGATAACCGGCGGTTACAGATTTTCCGCTCAATTCCTCTTTCGTGATTTGGCTGATGGATTCGTCGAATTCGGTGGACATCGCTATTCTCCTCACGCACCGTTACCGGTGCGGCTCTGAAACAGATAATGTATGGTGTATATCTTCTGCAACGGTTTTTCCCGCCCCCATAGCGAGAATGACCGTTGCACTTCCGGTAACAATATCGCCGCCTGCCCAAACGTTCTTGCGGCTCGTCCTGCCGTTTTCACCGGCAACAATATAACCGCGTTTCGTCAGTTCCAAACCCGGCGTACTCTGCGGCAGTAAGGGATTCGCCAACGCACCGGCAGCAACAATCACGCAGTCCGTTTCCAACTCAAATGCCGAATCCTGCACCTTGACCGGTCTGCGTCTGCCGGATTCGTCCGGTTCGCCGAGTTGCATTTTATCGCAAACCAAAGCCCGGACACGTCCCTCGCCGTTACCGATGTATGCCGACGGGTTCGTCAAAAACAGAAACCCGACACCCTCTTCTTCGGCGTGATGCACTTCTTCACCGCGTGCCGGTAATTCGTCTTTCGACCGGCGATAAACAATTTTTACCGTTTCTGCACCGAGCCGCAATGCCGTCCGTGCCGCATCCATCGCCACATTTCCGCCGCCGATAACGCAAACGTTTTTTCCCCGTGCTATCGGCGTATCGGTTACAGGAAATTGATACGCCTTCATTAAATTGGAGCGGGTTAAAAATTCATTTGCCGCATATACGCCGCCTAAATCTTCGCCCGGAATGTTCAGGAACATCGGCAGTCCCGCCCCGACACTGATGAACACGGCATCGAAACCTTCCTCGTTAAGCAACTCGTCTATCGTCAGCGTTTTTCCGATGACCTGATTTAATTCGATTTTCACGCCGCGTTCGGCAAGTTTGTGGACTTCATATTCGACAATCGCCTTCGGCAGCCGAAACTCCGGTATGCCGTACATTAACACGCCGCCGGGTTTGTGAAACGCTTCAAAAACCGTAACACCGTATCCGAGAGCCGCCAAATCGCCCGCCGCCGTCAACCCTGCCGGTCCCGCTCCGATAATAGCCGCTTTTTTCGCCGCAGAGGCACGGGGACACGGAGGATTTTTTAATTCCGAGTCTCCGCAATGATTTCTTACGAAATCAGCAACAAATCTTTCGCAGCGTCCAACGGCAACGGGTTCTGATTTTTTTCCAAGAATACATCGGGCTTCGCATTGTGTTTCCTGCGGGCAAACTCTGCCGCAAACGGCGGGCAGCGAATTGGTTTCTTGGATTTTTTGTAACGCACCGGTAAAATCTTTTTCCCGCAGGAGTTTGAGGAACTCCGGTATTTTCACCTTGACGGGACAGCCTTCGCTGCAGCCCGGCTTTTTGCATTGAATACAGCGTCCGGCTTCGGCAACGGCATCATCGGGAGAATAGCCGAGCGGAACTTCGAGAAAGTTTTTTGCCCGCACCGCCGCCGGCTGTTCCGGCATAGGAATACGAACACCTTTTGTTTTTTGGGGATTATTCATTCTCAATTATTTAACGCCCGCAGGGTTTTGTCGATGAGCATTACTTCGGCGGAAGCACCTGCCAGTTTCGGGTCGGTTCCCGCCGGTAATATTGCTTTGTTGAGTGTCGCGGAAGCATCTACGACGCTTATCTCAAAAAATTCTTGTTTGAAACCGAGCGTCATCAAAAAGTCACGGACATTGACCGCCCGCGCGTATGCAAGGTCAATATCCTTCTGGTACATTCCTTGTTCGTTCGGGGCAACGTGTCCCTTAATCATAATTTTGAACGGCGAACCGAGCAGCACAGATTTCATTACGGTCAAGTCTTTTTTTGCCTGTTCGGTCAATTCATCGCTGCCGAGAGCAAAGCGGACAAGTCCGCCTTTGATACTTTGTGTATCAATGCGGATATTTTGTACTTTCAGTTGTTCGCCTTTCGTTGTAACAACCGGCTGTCCGCCGAGCAGTGCCGCAGTCCGGCGCGAACGTTCGGTTGTGCTTGACCGGGCTGCCGTTGTTTTTGTGGACTTGCTCTTTTGTTTGCTGGAACCTTGGTAGCCGAAGTCTTTTTGCAGAGTCTCTACGAGTGCCTCGTATTTAATTTCGGCGATGATACTCATCGAAAACAGCATTATGAAGAAGCAGAGCAGCAGCGACATCATATCGCCGTAAGTCAAAATCCATTCCGGTACGCCTGCTTCGGGCGGTTTTTGTCGTGCCATAACAGTCTAATTGTCCGTGTTTTCACTGTTCGTGTCAATCATCACTCTAACCGAACGGCAAATTGCTGCCGCTGCCCTCCGGGTAAAAAAACGTCAAGAACAATGCCGTTGGACAGCGATGATTTTTCCCGAACCGCAATATAATCCTTGCGTGTCGGCACCGCTTGTCCGTCCACCTGTACAATCACCGTTCCGACATTCAATCCGATTTTCTCTGCCCGGCTTCCCGGTAATACTGCTAAAACCAACATTCCCGGCTGCCCCGTTATATTCAGTTTTGCCAGCATCGGCGGCGTTGCCTGCGCCAAAAGCAACCCGACAAGAGTATCCGTGTAATGGGCAATATCGCCCTGATTGACAGCCAGCAATCCTGCCGAAGGCGGCAACGGACGCACTTCGACCGGCACTTTATACTTCTTACCGCCCCGGGCGTAAATAATTTCGTGTTCTTTACCGATTTCTGCCCGCTCTGCCAACCGTTGCAGTTGATAAACTGCATTGACCGCCTTACCGTCAAACGACAGAATAACATCGTCCGGTTTCAAACCGGATTCCGCTGCCGGTGAACCTTGTACCGGATAATCGACAAGCAAACCGGCAGCCCGTTTCAAGCCGAGCCGTTCGGCTTCCGGCGGCGTAACCTGTTTTGTGTCCACTCCGAGCCAAGCCCGTTCGACTTTGCCTTTCTTGACGAGTTGGTCGATAATCCATTGCGCATTGTTCGACGGCAGAGCAAAGCCGATACCTTCATACGTACCGCTGCGGGAGGCGATTGCTGTGTTGATACCTATCATTTCGCCGTTGAGATTGATGAGCGGACCGCCGGAGTTTCCCGGATTGATGGCGGCATCCGTTTGCAGAAATTCGGTGCGATGGGCTTTTTTCAAGGAGCGTCCTTTAGCACTGATAATACCGGCACTGACGGTGGAATCTAACTCGAAGGGATTACCGACGGCAAGAACCCAGTCGCCGATTTCCATTTTGTCGCTGTCGCCTAATTTGATGACGGGCAGTTTTTCATCTGCGGGAACGTCGAGCCAAATGACGGCAATATCGGTTTCGGAGTCGTACCTGTATTTTTTGGCGAGAAAATGCCGGCCGTCAGGGAGTTCAACTTCTATTTCGCGGGCATTGGCGATGACGTGATTATTTGTAACGACAATCCCTTGCAGGTCAATGATGGAACCGGTACCGGTGCTGTCGCCGGGGTTACGTTTCCCGGGCGGAGTTTTCAGTACGGGAATTTGTAACTGCATTGCTTTGCGGTCTTCGGCAGTCTGCACGTGCGAGATGATTTTCACAGCGGCGGGCAGAACCCTCTCGGCAGCACGCCGGAATGCTGCGGACAGTTCCGATGCCTGTACGGTTATTTTATCCGGCTTTATCGTATCCGGCTGTGGCTCATCGGCAAACAACACGCCGAATGAAAAAGCACAACAACACTGCATACAAAAATACCTCGCACAAAAATACCGCATAAAAAATCTGAACCTTGTTAATCGTTACCCTATTGTCCCTTGTTTTCCGTTGCTTGTCAATTTTCCCCGCATTTACTCGCCACTAATAACTAGTGACTAGTGGTTAGTGGCGAGTGACTAGTCTCCGCTTCTGTATTTTCCCGCATTACTCATCATTTGTCACTCGCCACTCATCACTCCAAACTCTTACCCTTATTCCCTTAATTTACAAATAAGGGGAAACAAGGAGTGGGAACCCGTGCTATTAAGGGTACCGGAGAAAAATAAGGGTTTCGTGTCTTTCGCGGTTCCAAGACAAATTCGCTGCCCTGTCCCAAACCAATTCAGAACAAGGCAGCGAATATGACAGCAAACAAGGCAACAAATAGGCCGCCGTCTTGCGGCGGCGGCTCTGATTTTAACAAACCGCGAACTGCCGTTCGCGGCTCTGATAATGATAATTCTCAATTATCCATTATCAATTATCCATCTTTCCGAACTACGGAAGCGTTACCGCTACGCCGTCATTGGCGGCAGCCAAATTGCAGATGACGTTGTTGCCGACCGAGTCCGAAATGCCCCGGACACTGCCGTCACCCAAGCCGAATACAACCACACTCGTGTGATTGCTCCCCCAACTGCCCGCATTGCTCGCAGTTTGAAATTTGGCTTTTTCGAGTGCCACATTTGACTTGCCACCGTTCAATATTTTGGAACCTACGTTGGCAGTAAGAACCGAATTCTGGTGCTGTTCTACAATTACTGAATGATCCAATTATATCCGAAAAACCAGAAGTTTATCACCAATCCAACACAGATTTTGTGCATTTGCTCCGACTTTGAAAAACGAATTCCTTTCCGCA
>JAITOZ010000194.1 GCA_031289675.1 Planctomycetaceae bacterium | reverse complement strand
CGCAGCCAATTCGTCATCCGTAATCGTAATACCCGTTGTCAGATACCGGTCACCGCCGATGTTAAAACCGTCAAACTGCATTTCGATATTTTCGATTTTCCCCACGGCGGTGAGAACCTTGACGGCTTCGGCAGTAACTTCGGGACCGGTACCATCGCCGCCGATAACGGCAATTTTGAGCAGTTTTTGAGACATTCTTCTTATAGGAAAGGACAATGGTATCAAGGGACACTGTCATTGTACTCCAATAAACGGACGATGCAATCTTACAGCCACAATCTTACGATTGCGGCTCTGTAACGGAAAACGCTCGGTTTTCCTCTTGACCGTCCGCTGCCTAATCGTTACCGTCCGTCTTAATAGATACCTAACCCCCATCAGGATAAATGAAAGGGAACTTCAATAATCAAACCGTCAACAGCAGCATACAAGGTGTTGCCTTGCTTGATTTGAAACGGCAATACGCTGTTATCAAAGATGAAATAACCGATGCCCTCCAACGGGTGTGCGACTCCGGCGCATTCGTTCTCGGTCCCGAAGTCAAAACACTCGAAAAAAGTATCGCCCAATACTGCCAAGTCGAATACGGTATTGCCTGCGCTTCCGGCAGTGATGCCGTTTTACTCGCACTGACAGCGGCTGAAGTCGGTCCCGGCGATGAAGTCATCGTACCGAGTTTTACGTTCTTCGCTACCGCCAGTGCCGTCAGCCGGCTGGGTGCCAAGCCCGTTTTTGCCGACATTGACCCCGTGTCGTTTAATTTGAGTCCCGCCGATGTTTCCCGTAAAGTTACACAGCGGACAAAGGCAGTCATTCCCGTTCACCTTTTCGGTCAAATGGCGGAAATGCAGTTACTCAATACAATCGCACAGCATCACGGTTTGTACGTTATCGAGGATGCCGCACAAGCCGTCGGCAGCGAATTAGAAGGACGCCGCGCCGGTTCGTGGGGTGATATGGGGGCGTTTAGTTTTTATCCGACAAAAAATCTCGGCGGGGCTGGCGACGGCGGTCTCGTAACGGCACGCAGCGAACAACTGGCGAAACGCCTGCACCTCCTGCACGTTCACGGAATGGAACCGCGTTATTATCACAGCATTATCGGCGTTAACTCCCGCCTCGATTCGTTTCAAGCGGCAATCCTCAACGTCAAAATGAAATATCTGGAAGGCTGGACAATGCTGCGGATTCAAAATGCCGCCCGGTACAGCGATTTGTTTGACGATGCCGGTCTGACACAAACGCTCACGCTGCCGAAGACGCTGCCGAACAGAAGACACGTTTGGAATCAGTACACGGTGCGTGTTCCAGACGGACGGCGGGACGATTTACGCCGGTGCCTTGCGGAACGGAAAATCGGAGCGGAAATATACTATCCGCTGGGACTGCACGAACAGGAGTGTTTCCGGCACTTGGGTTATCGTGCCGATTCGCTGCCGGAGACATATCGGGCTTGTCAGGAAGTTTTGACACTGCCAATCTTTCCCGAATTGACCGAAGCGGAACAGCGTATGGTCGTTCAAGGAATTAAATCGTACTTTGATGCCGATACGCAGCGGCAGTTTTATCCGTCGGCACTGCCCGCAGCAGCGTAGCCGGTCTGTTAAAATAGGGGTGAGAGAAAGAGAGAAATAGACGGTGGTTGGGTGAAAGGATTGACAAGAGGCAGTGAATTGGCAACAATTTGCGGTCTCCTGTCGATTTTTTGCTGCTGCCGAAGCAGTGGACACGTAATGCACCCGTGGCGCAACTGGATAGCGCATCGGTCTTCGGAACCGAGGGTTGGGGGTTCGAATCCCTTCGGGTGTAAAATGTACAGGGAGGGTTGCAGAGTATTGGCTGACAACCGGCATTTCCACCTGTGCAGTATGCCCGTTCCCGGTTATGCCGGGGGCGGGCTTTTTTACTTCTTTTCTACGGGAAAGGAGGTGTCTTGTGATTGATGTTTCATCATTCGACTTCTCAAAATTTGATACTGCGGAGCAAAAACTTACAGCATTTTGGCTTTTCATTGCTAAAACACCACTACAACCAAAGCAAATTATAAAGCAACTTGGAATTTACAAGACAACCTTTTATCGCAATGTCAAATTTTTGATTGCGAGCGGCGATTTAGAAAAATTTGAAAATGAACCGCGTACCCGACCCCGGCAGACCGCTCGTAGAAACCGATGCCTATAAAGTGTTCGCGCAGTCTTTGCCGAACATCTACAAAGCATTTCATCCAAAGCCGGTGAAATTTCGGGCGGTCAGTGATTTTGCTCTGCATTGCATAGCGTTCTGACGTTCAAAGAAACATCCTGATTTTCATTCACCGGAAGCAATGCAGCGATTTTTCAACGTTGTTTCCGGCGAAGTGCAGCGGGCAGACGGCGAGGGACGCACAATCCCGAAGTGGACACCGGCTTTGCCTATTTTAGGTAACATCTTTGCGGAAGAGTAGGACGGCTGGAGTTCCGTTCAGCGGTAAGGACCCGACGAAGGTTGACCGCAGTGCTGCTTATGCGGCGCGGTATGCGGCAAAAAATGTCGTTGCTGCCGGTCTAGCGGATTCCTGCGAGATTCAGTTGGCTTATGCGATTGGAGTTCCAGAACCGATCAGCGTGTCGGTCGATACACGAGGGACAGCCAAGATTTCCGAAGAGAAACTGTCGCTGATAATCCGTGAGGTATTCCCGCTGACACCGAGCCGTATTATCAAGGAGTTGGACTTGCGCCGTCCGATTTACCAGAAACGGCTGTCGGCGGACATTTCGGACGCAGCGATTCCGACTTTGCGTGGGAAAAGACGGACAAGGTTGAGGAATTGAAGAAACAGGTTGTGTCAGGAATTTATTGATTGAGTCGTAGAAGTCCCTTATTTTCCTTTTCCGACCCCTTAATAGTAATGCGTCTCCAAACTCTTTACCCTTATTCCCTTAATTTACAAATAAGGGAAAACAATGAATGGGTAACCTGTGCTATTAAGGGTACCGGGGAAAATAAGGGTTAAAATGACTTCAAAATCGTCTTCCTCTTAGGCTATTATCTATGCCAGCCCCTAATTTCTCTTTACTTATTCAACGAACGGAATTTTCCGCACGTTTAACCTTAATATCAAACGTCTTCGCTCCGCTGCTCTTGACTTCAAACGTCAGCGGTGTGGTGCTTGACGAGGTGTATTCCGGGGCAACGTTCTGCGTGTACACCCGAACTTTGTCCGTATTGTCTGCGTTCGGCTTCCAATCGACATCATCGGCATTCAGAAGCCAAACCTTGTACTGTCCCGCCGGAATACCCCGATTCGGCTGTTTGTTGCCGGAAACGTATTTGCCGTCTTTAATCAGCCCTTGATACGTGTTCTGCGCATCGCCGAACACCACACTGCCGTGCTTCACCGGAGAACCGTCCTCTTCATAAGTAACCGTCCCCGAAATTTTAATTCCGCCGCTGCAGCCGGCAGCGAACAATAACAGCGTGAGGATAATATAATGTTTCATCGTTCGTTAGTGGTTAGTGACTAGTGGCGAGTGGTTAGCGGCGAGTTCGCAAGCGAGGGGGCAAACTTTATCGGTTAGAACTCCCCCTCCTTTTCGACCGCAGGTCGAATCGCTCGTCACTGCCACTCACCACTCCTATTTATGGCAGTGCAACTGCTATTCCGTCGTCGGTTTGGGACAACTGATAAATCAGGTGCATATTCGTGTCCGGAGGAACGCCGTGAACAGTGCCGTCGCCGACGAGAAAGTTTATCACGCCTGTATGCGATGACCCGAAACTGAAACTGTATTGGTCGGGAATGTCTGCCGGATCCGGTTCAAAGTTCGCCGGTACATTGGGAGTCGTACTCGTGCAGCCGGCAATCGCCTTCAATCTGCTGTCGGAAGGTCCGTTCGCAAAAACACCGTCCGGTCCTATTAACCTCGCCATATTGCAATAGATACTCGGATAGTCGGCGTGCGACCACTGGTCCATATAACCGCCGTTCCAGATCCGGCTCGCCACAGCCCCGGTACCGGAATGGACGGTTATGCGTCCGCCTTGCAGCGCATAAGACGGGACATTCTTCTCGCCGAAGACCAACTGATTGGTTGTGCCGTCAGCCCAGTATGCAAAGGAATCCTGCGGTGTCCAGGATGCGACCCGTTTCCAACCGCTGGAGGAGTTTCCCCGCTGCGGCTGCAATGTGCTGCTCAGCAGTGTTACAGCGGCACCATTCGGGTCTGCCGGCTGGTAGCCTAAATCAGTTTTGTACGTCACGTCCGCAACCCGCAGCGGACCATTGTAATCGGACATCCTTACGCCGCTGGCGTGGTCGCCGTGTGCGGCAAAGTTCGTCCACCTGCTCGCATAATTTGCCGGAGCGGCAACGTTATCACCGCCTGACGTAACATAATCGGTGTTGAGAACATAAGTATCCGTTCCCTGGTTATAACTTACCGGACGGCGGGTGATGATACTGACGTAAGCCGAAATCGGTCCTGCACCATTAAAACCGGAAGTGCTTCCGTTGGCAACGTCACAATAGTTGGGACCGCCGCGTGAAGGACAGGAAAATGCGGAAACGCTGCCGAACATTGTTTTTGCTTCGGCGGTGATTGTCTGTGAAAAATACTGTGAAGCCGACCTGAATTGCGTTGAGTTACAGGCACCGGTCGCGGAAACGGTAGTATCTTCTGTTGCGGTGCCGGGCAGAGTGAGATTGACGTACAAAAAGCCGCCGGGAGAGTTGATTTGTTCCCACAGAGCCGTTTGTTCGAGATAGGGCCACACGTAGGAAAAGACGCTGCCCATTTCGTAGGCGATGGCGACGGGCGGCAGTCCGTTTCGGCTGTCGTGAAAGTTATGGACGGCGAGTCCTAACTGTTTGAGATTGTTCTGGCATTGCATTCTTCGTGCTGCTTCCCGTGCGGCTTGCACTGCCGGAAGCAAGAGGGCAATCAATATGCCGATGATGGCAATGACGACAAGAAGTTCGACGAGAGTGAACCCTATT
>JAITOZ010000107.1 GCA_031289675.1 Planctomycetaceae bacterium | reverse complement strand
CCATTTCACAGAGTTAGAGTCGCCCTTTTTCAACGGCGAAGTCGAGGTTGACGAGTCTTACTTCGGCGGCGTACGAAAGGGACAACGCGGTCGCGGTGCTGCCGGAAAGATTCCCGTCTTCGGCTATCTCGCACGCAAAGGCAAGGTTTACACTCAAATGATTTCCGATGTCAAAGAAAACACCTTGATACCGCCGATTATCCGCAAGAAAATCAGGGCTGACAGCATCATTTACACTGACATTTCAGGTCGTACAATGCCCTTGACATCTCCGAATTCAAACATCGGCGAATCAATCATTCAAAAGACTTTGCTGAAGGTAAAAATCATATTAACGGCATTGAAAAATTTTGGAATCAAGCAAAGAGACATCTGCGAAGGTTCAACGGAATTCCGAATAGTAAGTTCCATTTGTTTCTCAAAGAATGTGAGTTCCACTTCAATTACGGACCGCCGAAAAAACGATTGACCACCTTGAAAAAATGGCTTAAAATGACTTCAAAATCGTCTTCCTCTTAGGCTATTATCTATGCCAGCCCCATAAATAATACTGTTATTCTATCATTACCTTTGGTGCAAGGCAACAGAGTGTCAAATACGGAAATCAGGCGGCGAAACGGTGCGAAGACGAACTTCGCATCCGGCAGCGGCAAGTGGCAGCGAATCCGCGAACCCAACTTCCGACCGGTGTTAGCATGATGGACGCGGACGAAGCGGACGAGTTCGGTTTACTCATCGAGGAAGATGAAACACTCCGCTTCGTTCAATGGACGGTTTTTCTTTCGGAAGAAGAAATGACCTTCCTCATACTTCGGTTGTCCCGCTGCACCCGCAGAAGCATCTGCAAGGATCTCCGCCTCACCAAAATCCGTTATGCGGAAATTCTCAACGCATTGAAAGCGTGGGCAATCGAACTTTTTTCGGACAATAAAAAACGCTATAAAAAATTCTGCAATTTAAGAGCAGCAAGGTGCATTATTACTATTGAAGCCCCTAACCATTTTTCACGGAGAACAGAAATGATTGATCTGAACATTTTACAAGACAAACCTGCCGAAGTGCAGTGTTACATTTTATCGATTTTCAATCGCAGATAACCCTTCCGTAAATTCTTTAGTATTCCAATGTTTGTAAAACGGCAAACCGATAATTCGATAAGTCAGATTCGTATCGTCCGTCAATTTTATAACTTCGGAATCACTTTCTATAAGTTGCAAAAAATCCTCTTTCCATTGGTCGTGTTGAACGAGATGTTCCCCCTTCGGTTCAATGAAAACCTGATACTGTGTTCCCTGCGTTTCTCCCTTTTTACGGAGAAACAGCAAAAAATCCGGCTCGAAACGCCGACCGTCCGCAAAATCGTATAACGCTAATTGCCGTTCATTACGAATCACATACACCTCGCCGTAAATCCTGCGTAATGCGTCATATTTTGCCGCAAAAAATTTCAAAAAGCGTTTCTCTTCTGACGTTCCGCGGCAATCCTCGTAAGCATACCAATCTTGTTCGGCAAGGTCTAATTGGTATTCCTGCGGCGAATCTTTCTGCGATTTTCCTAACTCCGATTCCTCTTTGTTGTAATGAACGGTTTTGTCCGTAAATTGCTGCCGGACTTTTCTTGCATAAAACTTTTTTGTTCCTTCATATTGCGTTTCAACACGCTCGATATTTTCCTCGGCCTGCCGCATTACCTCAAAACACGCCCGATAAAGAATATCGTTAGTCAACTTCGGAGCAGACGTTTCTATCTGTACGGTAATACCGCCCATATAATTTTCATCTGTCAAAAATTGCCGCAATGTTTTCACGTTTGGAAAACGTTTTTGAATGTAACAGAATTGATAGAAATTGAATTTCCGCGAGGCAGTATGAACAACGGTATAGGCAATTTCACTTAACTTGCGGTTCTCTATCCGTGTTTTGGGACTTACACGCTCTTCTATCTTCTGCGTGAACGGGTCGTCAACGGCAGAACGGTTCAAATCAACGGCAACGGGATAATGTTTATTACGGATGTCCGGCGGTAATTCGCTGACATTATCCAGCGAAACCTCCTTGCGTTTATTCGCAAAGACAAGTCCTTCGAGATAAAACTCCGTTTCCTTGAACCGGGGTTTGAGTTTATATTCGATTTCACGCGTCGTGTCATCAAACAAACCCGTTTCCCGTAACGCTTTGCTTAACTCGGCAATATACTGCGGGTTATGCAGGGAATGATAAAACAGCGTTTCACAAATCCGCAGCGGATTACGGACATCATTATCGAATTTCCGTTTGAAAGGATGCTGTCCTTCCGTTAAAAGAAAGGGACAATATCTTGCTCCGCGCCCGATGAGTTGTGCCTCCTGTATCGTTGTTTTACCCGGCTTACCGTTGTTAGAATCCCGCGTGGAATACGTCCGAACAATATCAAAAAGGTTCAGCACATCCCAACCCTCGTTAAGTTGGTCAACGGCAAAAACAGCACGATACGGATTAGACGGCGATTCCAAGGAGTTGACGATAATCTGCTTCTCCTCCGATTCGTTCTTGCTGTTGACAATGAGCGACCGAGTGCTTCCGAATTCGTTTTGCAATTCGGCTATCAATTCGTCATTGGATATTTTATTACGTTGAAAATAGTCAACCGCCGTTTGCAGTAAATCGTTTGTCAAAGATGATGTTACGCTGCGCAGTTTTTCCGATGTCAGTTCTGTGAGCTCTTTTTGAAAATCGGCATAAAACTGAACACTGTTGTTAATCCTATCCGATTTGAACAGAACAACCGGCTTGATACTTAAACCGTTATGCTGAAATAACTTAAAGCGGTATTGACTTAACAGAATTGCCGCTAACGCCCTGTCAAAAAGCGGACGGTCAAATTGCAGCGTCTTCACTTCCTTTGAGTAATGGTCTTTGCGGAATTGGGTAAGCGGATAATCAACGACAATTTTATTTTCGTATTTCTGCTGAATAAAAGGATTCGCTAAATCACACGTTGCGGTGAATTCTAATAACACATTTTCTTCATTCGCATTGAAAATACGGTTAATGCAGTCCTCCCAACTTTGCAAGTCCCTGTTTTCCGTTGCCGATAACTTTTTGCCCTGTTTCGTTTCTACGTTGATATGATGTGCCTCGTCCGAAATCAGCACCGCTTTTTGTCCGGCAAAATCTTCTATCGTAACAGCGTCCTCCCTTGACTTGTTAAAAAGCGAGAACAAGCCCTGAATCGTTTGAAAGGAAATATTGATGGCATCGGCATCGACGGTCTGGAAGTTATTGACTTCACAAACCGGAACAACTTCACCGTCAATGTTGATAACATCATTAAAAACATATTTCGGCGATGTAGGCAGAAGAAAGTTTGCCTTTGTTTTGCCGATAATGTTCGTTGAGTTCACGAAGAACAAAAAATTACGGTATCCTTTTTTATAGAGATAAAGAATCAGTCCCGCCATAATGAGCGTTTTGCCGCTGCCGGTCGCCATATGAAACAGTGTTTGCGACGGCTTTTCCCGCATAGTATCATTTTCATAATAAGTGATGAAATTGCGGAACGCCGTCTCCTGATATTCCCGCAGAGCCAATGCCGGGTTCAGTCCGCTGCGCACAAAGAACGGCAAATCCTTGTAGGATTCAGGAAAATTATTACGTGCCGTTTCGAGACGTTCAAATAATTGGGACATTGTTTTCGCAGCGAGATTGTACAACTTCACCGTTGCTGATATTTTTCTTAAAATGTTCCGGTATGCTGTGATAATCTAAAATGTCAACACGCAAAGGCAAATCGGATTCCATAAAAGCGTCTTTCAATTCTTCCAACAACAGCCAAGGCAGTTTTTCACGACCGCAAACGCATAAATCAAGGTCGGAAAATTTTCGTGCCTTTCCGTTACATCGGGAACCGAATACCCGGACTTCGCTCTCCGGTACAAAGTCCGCTAAAATCTTTTTGACCATTTCCAAATGTTCAGATGCAAGGTTAATCATCACAAAGGTCAATCATTTCGGGCGGTGATATTCTGCAAAAAGGATTCTGCTTCGGGAACGAACCGAACGGCGGCTTCATACACTTCGGCGGCAATACCGGCACTGTAAATGTGTGCCGTACTGTTTCTGGCTTTATGAAACGAAAACCACAAAGCAACGTCATCAATTAGATTATTTTCGCCGGCATAACGAAAAAGTTCTTTGCGGGTACACATTGCGATTGTTTCTTTGGAAATATTTTCTTCGAGCCAGCGTTTCATTGTTTTCCAACACACTTCATAAGCAACTTCAAAGTTCTGAATGATGCCGGAGCGGAACGTATCCTGCTGCAGCGGCGAGAAATTCGTACCGTTACGAAGATTGTCGTCAACTGATTCCCGTAAAATTTTTATCGACTGTTCAAGCGTTGTGAGGTCAAGTGCCATACCATAGTGAATGTCTAAACTATTTTCCGTAAAATCTTTTCGTAAATTCTTTATCTTCATCGCTTATGTTGAATTCAAAATCATTGATGTCGTTATAATTAACATACAGCATATTCTTATCGAGAACGGCGAACAGAAACTGTTTTTTATCGGCAAGCGGCAATTCGTCAAAGTTTGCGGCTGTTTCGTCTATATCTACTTTGCAGTTGTAATAACCGCTCCGTAAAATGCTTTTCCAAATTTTATGCAATGTTTCGTCATCGTCAGCCGACTGGATTTCCTCTATCGTCTTTGCATTGAGTTGAGCAAGTTCGCAATAGACGAACGACCCGCCGCCTTGCCAATTAACGGATTTAGAAATACCGCCCTGTTCACCGGCAATAACTTCACAAAGCCGTTTAATCATTTTGGTATGTATGTAGTCCATCTGTTCGACACCGATGAAATGTCTTCCTAATTTGCATGCGACAGCACAGGTTGTTCCTGTTCCGGCAAAAAAATCAAGTACAATGTCTCCGGCTATCGTTGATAACCGAATAAACCGCTCAATAAGTTGTTCAGGTTTCTGACCGTCCAAATCATATAAAGCATCGCTCACTCTGTTCATATTACCGATATCAGACCAAAAATTATCTATCTGCTTACCGATTTCCTGCCGTTCTGATAAATAATACTTTTCACGAATGGTCGTATCCGTAATGTATAAACGGTTATCATTTTCTAATGCTCTCAATTTGCTTTGTTTCATTCGCCAGCCCTTAACGGGACATACCCAAACTTTACCATTGTTATCAATATAATCGTATGTCGTTTCGGGACCTGGTCCGCCGGTTTTCTGTAAACTGACGGTATTGTACTTCCCTCTGCCGTCTCCATCGTCTTTGTTATAACCGGCTATATCGTCAAAACTTAAACTTGCCGTTGTAGGATATAACTGCGTTTCCTGCTTTTTGGAATAAAACAATATGGTGTCAGTATTCCAAGGAAGTTTTTTACTTACCGTTTTTCCGGCATACGTTCTGTGCCAGTAGATAGAGTTTCGATAATTCTCTTCTCCAAAAATAGAATCAAGCAAAACCTTTAGATACGCACTTTGATAATCATCACACTGCACAAAAAGAAAACCGTCATCGCTCAACAATCTATATGCAACTTCAAGACGATTTCGCATAAACGTCAACCACGATGAGCGTAAAAAACTGTCATTATACCCGAAACTGTCATTGCCCGTATTATACGGCGGGTCGATATAGATGCACTTCACCTTGCCCGCGTACCGCTTCAAGAGCGAAGCAATAACAAAGAGATTGTTTCCCTTGATAATCAGATTATCCGTATCGGTTAATTCCGTTATCGGTTCATTGCCGTTCACGGTATAACGTTTGACATTGCAGAATACTTTCGGGGCAAGCAGGCGGTCAACTTCGTCCGGCGAAAGCAACTCGTTCCACATCAATTCGTCCCGCTTCTGGTCGTCTTTCGTTTGTCCGCCTTCGAGAACACAGTCCTTGTAAGGAAACGATAACACGACATTTCCGTTGGAAGCGATGAAATGTTCTCTTTTGTCAACAAGACCGATTTTATTACAAAAGCGAGTGTAGGAATCCGGCAGAAATTGACGGTTATTGACAACCCAAGCAAATTTTTGTTTATCGAAAACGTAGAATTTCTTTACTTTGGTAAAGAATAATTTCTGTGTTTCGGCATTGTCGAAGAGCAGCGTAAGGACTTCTTCGTCCATTTTATTGCCCAGTTCGAGAGCGTAGTTCCGCAGCAGCGATCCGTCTTGTGCTGCAAGACGTTCACATTGCAGAAGAACCGATTTTAGCGTCTCAAAGAAATTGCTCATAACTGTATTCTAGCAGAAGATAAGAGGAGTGTAAATTATCCCTGCGGAATTTTTATGTCAACACCGCCCAGTGCGGAGTGCAGTTTCAGGAACATTTATCGAAACAACCCCTCGCAAAAACCGGCGATGCGTCTGTCAAGAAGCCTGAAAAGACGAGCGACCTCATCACCGCAACCGGCAATATTGATTTCGTCAACGATTCCTCAACAGCATCCGCAGCAAAAAATGTAACGGTTCTTGTTGCCGGCAACGGCTTGACCAGTGCCGATACCGTGAGCGGGATTAATGTCTTTGAAG
>JAITOZ010000053.1 GCA_031289675.1 Planctomycetaceae bacterium | reverse complement strand
CTTGTACTTCGTCCGGCATCGGAAAAAGTTCTTGACGATGCCTACAATAAACACTGTAAAAATCTTCAAACTTTTCGTAACGTTTAATAGACTTGTTCCCTAAGCGTTTTTTGTTTTTTAATCGCGAAGACCGCTTTTTATTAGTTGCTGGTGGCTAGTGACGAGTTTTCGCTTCCGAATTTTCCCCGCATTTACTCGCCACTCGCCACTCGCCACTAATCACTCATCACTTTCTTCGCGCCTTCGCGATTATCATTTTCCTCTTTCATCTTGCGATACAGTAAACGCCGGTAGTTAGGGAACAGGTCTATTATACAATACCTTCTTCTTAAAGAAATTCCAAAGCCGTTCAATGCCGTTTCCAGCCATCCCGCCAGTATTTTAGAACGATAATATCGCGCATTGTCAACGGACACGAACATTATCGGGTGTTTCACAGAAAAAACGAATTTGCCGGAGGAAAACCGCATATCAACGGAATCGAATCCTTTGGGGCTTTCGCAAAAAGACGACCCGCAAAATTCAACGCTTGCAAGTCTGATCAGTTTGTGATACACTTAAAGGAGGCTGAATTCCGTTTCAATCATAGAAACGAAAAACTTATGAAAAACTAACCCCTGAACTTGTCAAGCCCCTATAATTTTTTTCTGCCTTTTACAACAACCCGCAAATTGATGAAACGTTTTTATTATCTATTTCCATTGATAGTGTTGCTTACCGGCTGCGGCAAAACTGATACGTTTGCAACGGGCAGCGGTGCAACAGAGACGGCAAATGTTAATGCCGTACCGATGCCGACGGAACAGATGCTCAACGAACTCGGTCCCGTCAACGATATAACGGTCAAGCATCTCTTGCCCGACACGCTGCTCGTTATCTTCGTGCAGCCGAAGCGGCTGCTGACTTCGCCGCTTGCCAAAGGCAATGAACCTATACTCGAATCGATATTGTCGCAAGCCGGAACGCTGATTTTCAGACCGGAAAAAATTGAATGTCTCCTCGTCTCGGCTGCGAGTCCCGCACAGGTTCCGATGACGTTTTCTGACCCGAAAAACCCGGATTCCGCACCGCAAACGCGAATCATTCCTATATCCCGCCGGGCTTCCGTTTTCCGTTTTGACGCACCCGTTACACGGCAAATGATTCTTGCCCCGTTCATCGGCAGCGCAGCCAATGACGAAAATACAATCAATGAATTAAAACATACCGAAGGTACGGCAGAATATTTCGATGTTACGCCGTCTAACATCGGTACACCGCAAAAAGCCGCCGTCGGTTTAATTGATGAAAAAACCGTCGTGTTTGTTGAAGGTCAAAGCGATGATATCAGAGCCGTCTTTTCCGATACGCCGAGGAAAACTGCCGCTCTCCAGCGGTTACAGCACACGCCGATTGCTGATACCGAATTAGCGGTACTGACTTCGCTCGAAGGAATATCGGCAGATGCAAAACAGGTCAGCGGAATTTTGAGGCAGTTTCCCGTCCTGCCCGATAATGTCGTGACTGCCGTTTCCGAAAATCTGCGGGCGGTCTCGTTTTCGCTGAATGTTTCGGCGGACACCGGCAAACCGATTCTGTCAATGCGCTGCGAAGGAAAAAACGAAGAGGGGGCAAAAGATATTCATTCGGCATTACAGGGCTGGCTCATCAACGGACAAACAACGCTTGCCTCGTTGGATGATGCCGCTCAAAACACACTTTGGATTCCTTCGGCGTTAGCAGCGGAATTGCTTAATGCGGTACTGCTCACTGCCGATAAAACGGCGGTAACGGCAGCATTGAATAACTTCGATACTCTTGTTCCGTCTATTGCTTCATCGCTGCGGGAACAGCAGCGTGCGGCACAGCAGGCACAAATCCAACAGCAACGTATGCAGCAATTACAGATGTTGAGCCGGGTGTGTGCGGCTTATGCCGGACAAAATAAAAAGTTTCCGGCAGACATTAACTCGCCGGAGGGGAAACCGCTTTTGAGTTGGCGGGTGGCAATGCTTCCGGCACTCGGCTTGAATGATTTGTATCAGAAATTCAAATTGAATGAACCGTGGGACAGTCCGGCAAATTTGCCGTTATTGGAGCAGATGCCGAAAATTTTTATGCCGATGATTCCGAATGTGGCTCCGCCGAAAACGGTCATCCGGTTCTTTAATTCGGAAGGGACGTTATTTTCTAATCCGGACTTGAAGCCGGAGGAAATAGCGAATCCGCAGACGGCGTTGCTGTATATTTCGGTAACACCGCAATATGCTGTCGAATGGACGAAGCCGGACAAGTTGGCGTTTTCGGCGGAGAAATTGGAGGAGGTTGTCGGTAATCCTTTGCTTGGCGTTACGGCGGCTGGACAAACGGCGGCAGCGAATGTTCCGCCGAAGACAGATGCGAAGTACAGCGAAACGATGCAAGAGATTGAAGCCGCCGTAAAGGGATTGCCCTTGCCCTCATCAAAGAAGTGAGTCTTCGGGCGGATTGACCGCGAAAATCGGAAAACTCTGGCAAACGTTTGACGAAAAATATGCCGTCATCGGCGGCATTGAGAGTCAGCGTAAAGGCAGAATAGCGGCGTATCAGGCGGCGGTAAGCAATTCCGAAACGGAGAGGGCTGTACAACAGTTGGCGGACTCGTTAAAATGGCGGTTAAATCAGTGGGA
>JAITOZ010000295.1 GCA_031289675.1 Planctomycetaceae bacterium | reverse complement strand
TTTCAAATACCCTAATCTTTTGTCGATTTTTTCCGCTTGTTCCTTCAAGCGGTCAAGTTGATTTTTGACGCTGTCCAGTCCGTTACGAAAAACCGTCAGTTGTACCGTGTCCCGCTCCAAAGAAGCAAACAACCGGTCAAATGCCGGCAAACGGTGCCAATTTAACGATGCTTCCCGTATTTTCTTCACAATGCCTTTTCGTAACGAAAAAGTAAAGAAAAACAGCAGCACCGCCGACCAAGCCGCCAGCCAGAACAAGGAAATCAGATAGTATTCAATGCCGAAGAGCGGTTCGTGATAGAAAAAAGAATCAACAAAAAAGTTTTTTGCAGGTCTCGCGGATAAAAATAACAGCATTACCGAAAGCAGTGTTTCGTACATCAGGCGGAACCAAAAATGATTATATTCCGCTCCCAATCGGCCTATCATATCGTCCATATCCGCCGCAATCTCTGCAATGACCGCGGCGTGCATTTCCTCCGCTTCTTTGACGATGACATTTTTGGCGGCAGCATTGCCGCTGTAATGCGCTGCCGGCACTAATTGGGCATCATCGGTGAATCCTGTCAAAATCAGACCGGCTTCTTTCAAGCGGTTCATCTCTTCGGCGGACATCGGCGGCAGCGGCGGCTTTTTTCTTTGTTTCCGTTTGTGGAGCCGGCGGACACCTTCAAAAGTTCCCCAAAGGGCTAATTGTACCGGCGACCGGACACGGGTTAGAACCGCACCGGAAAGCATTGTACCGAGTCCCTGATAGAGACGCAGAAGCAGCGAAAACGGGCTGTAGCCCCACTGCAAGGAGACGCGGGCAAAGAGTTTCGACTCCAAAATTTGCCGGCTGTTGGTCAATTCGTTCTGCATTTTTTCGGCAAATTCCGAGCCGAAACGGCGGCGTTCTTCGTCAATTTTATCCCGCAGTTTTTGGACGCTGTGCCAATTGACTTCAATCATTTTTTTACAATCGGCAACGGCTTCTTCGGCAAGTCCGTAATAGTTTGCCAGACGAATCCGCCGGGCAACTTCGCCGGTCAAATCCCGCGTCAGGAGTTGCCGCAACGCCTGCAAATCTCCGTCTTGAGGCGTGTTGTCTTTAGAATCAGTGTTATTCTTGTTACGGGAATCAACGAAGTACATCTGCCCCGGTTCGTACCGGTCTTGCAGGAGTTGCCGCCAATCTTCCCGAATGTCGGTATCCTTGTCGGCGTGTGTCTGCACAAAGACAAGTCTGGAGCCGGAAGCCGCATCGGCAAGTTCGTCAAGAACGCATTTACTCCGGTATTTTTGCTGTGTGGCGGTCACAAGAATGACATCGCAATACGGCAGGGCTTTGCGTAACAACGCTAAATTACTGTTAGCGGCATTGTCCGCAACATTGCCGGTATCGGGGTCTGGACAATCAATCAAGATGAGACCTTCGAGCAGCGGATTGTTCAACCGCTCAACGCGAAAACCGGTGAAGGCGGAGACATCGGCGTTGGTATGACAGACGAGAACGGGTTCGTGTGTTGTCGGACGTTCCTTTCCTTCGGTAACGGCTTGTGTTGCGAGCAAAGCGTTGAGCAGCGTGCTTTTTCCCGTGCCTGTGCCTCCGAGCATTGCCGCTACGAGTTCTTTGAGAGGCAGACGGGGCGTTAATTTGCCTGCAACGCGTTCGGAGAAGAGCCGGATGCGTTCCTGACAACTTATCGCCGGCAGCCATTGAGCCGGCTGCGCAAGGCGGTTTTGCTGCGCTGTTTGATTCTGTTGGGCAATCCAGTTTTGGAGTTGTTCTTCGGGCAGCATAGCGGCAGGTCAATAGCAGGAAGCGGGGAGTTGCGTGCGGCAGTCAATACAGAAGCGGAAACCCGGCACTCACCGCTGACTGCCCGACAGTATATTGTCCTTTTCCCTTGTTAATTGTCAACAATCGGGTATAATACACAGCGGTTGTAATTGTGAACACGGACGATCCATTTTTTAGAGAGGTATTATAATGAGCAGCGGTGTTGACCTGACACCTTACGGGATTAGCGTCGGGCGTATTTTCCGAAATCCGTCTCCTGCCAAACTTTACGAAGATGCCGTTGTCCGCGAGCGGGCGGCGATGACTTCGGAGGGGGCGCTGGTGAACAGTTCCGGCGAAAAGACCGGCCGCAGTCCCAAAGATAAGCGTGTTGTCGAAAGTTCGCCGTCAAAAGACGATATTTGGTGGGGCAGCGTCAATATCCCGATGTCATCGGAAGACTTCGAGGGGAGTAAATGCCGTGCCGTTGATTATTTCAATATCCGCGACCAACTTTACGTCATTGACGGCTTTGCCGGCTGGGACCCCAAGCACCGCATCAAAATTCGGGTGATTTGCTGCCGGGCGTATCACGCCCTGTTTATGCACAATATGCTTATTCGTCCGAATGCAAAGGAGTTACGCAGTTTCGGCAAGCCGGACTTTGTCATTTTCAATGCCGGTGAATTTCCCGCCAATCCGATGCAGGAAACCGTCAAGAGCAAGACAAACATTGCTTTGTCGTTTGAAAAAGGCGAATTCGTTATTCTCGGCACACAATACGCCGGTGAAATGAAAAAAGGCGTGTTCACGATTATGAACTACCTGATGCCGAAAAAAGGCTTTCTGTCGATGCACTGTTCGGCAAATGAAGGCACTTCCGGCGATGTTTCGCTGTTTTTCGGTCTTTCCGGTACCGGTAAAACAACGCTTTCGACAGAGCCGCACCGGAAACTCATCGGTGATGACGAACATATATGGACTCCCGACGGTATTTCCAATATCGAGGGCGGCTGTTATGCAAAGTGTATCAACCTCTCTGAGGAGAACGAGCCGGAAATTTACGGGGCAATCCGTTTCGGAACCGTTTTGGAAAATGTTGTATTCGACTTAAGCAGCCGGTATGTCGATTACAATGACGATTCGATAACCGAAAACACGCGGGCTTCGTATCCGATAGAGTTTATCGGCAATATCAAGATGCCGTGTATCGGAGACCATCCGAAAAATATCGTGTTCCTGTCCTGTGATGCCTTCGGAGTTCTGCCGCCGGTGAGCGAATTGACACCGGAACAAGCGATGTATCATTTTATCAGCGGCTACACGGCAAAGGTTGCGGGAACGGAGGTCGGCGTGAAAGAACCGGAGGCGACGTTTTCAGCGTGTTTCGGGGCGGCTTTTCTCGTTTGGCATCCGTCGGTTTATGCGGAGTTGCTTGCGGCGAATATGAAGAAGCACGGCTCGAAAGCGTGGCTGGTCAATACCGGCTGGAGCGGCGGAAAATACGGCACCGGAAAACGGCTGTCCATAAAATACACGCGGGCGATTATTGACGGAATTCACAGCGGCGAGTTGGCAAAGTCCGCAAAAGAGAAGGACCCGATATTCGGCTTGTCGTTCCCGACGGGTTGCGGCAGTGTTCCGCCGGAAATCCTGAATCCGAAAAAGGGTTGGGCTGACCCGAAGGAATACGACAAGACCTGCAAACACTTGGCGAACTTGTTCAAGAAAAATTTTGCGCAGTTTGCCGACTCGGCAACAAAAAAGATTTTAGAAGCGGGACCGAAGTAAAGTAAAAACCGTCTTCAGAACCGTTGCAATCCGGCAGCGGCAGGAATATAATAACGGCGGACGGTTAGTGATGAGCGGCGGGTTTTTGTTTCCCGGTTTTCCCCGCGTGCCCCGCCGCTTGTCAACGCCCTTTGATTAGCCTATAATGCAGGTTTCATTCCAACAAGCGAGACTCCAATGCGTGATACTTCAATGCGTGATACTACAGTAAATGTCCGTGTATCCCTTCCGGTCATTATTTTCGTAACGATTCTTGCGGCAGCACAGTCTTTGTCCGCGGCGGAGCAGTCTGTTCTGCAATCGCCGATTCTCTTCACCAAGCGGTTCAATTATCAGGGAATTCATATCTACGATACCTTTTATCAATGGAGACCGGGCGGCGGAATTTACGTTCTCGAAAATCCTGCCGACCCGCCGGAAAAACAGCGTGTCCGCACCGTCATTGACCCGACCGCAAGCGAAACACTCGGCGAAGGAATTTACTCTGACCCTTCGCTTTCCTACGATGCGGCGAAAATCCTTTTTTGCTTCAAAGGTTCGCCTAACGGTAATTCAACGATTTACGAAATCGGCATCAACGGCAAGGGGCTCCGGCAGATAACGAACCTCGATAAAAACGGCAATCCCTACAAAGGCAAAGACGGCGGACACCACGACGTTAAGCCGTCGTATCTTCCTGACGGACGCATCGTCTTTTGTTCAACCCGATACAGCGGTCTCGTTCCGTGTGCCAACAACGGCGTTGCCCTGCTGCATATTGCCAATGCCGACGGAAGCGATGTGCATACCATTTCGGTTAATAATGTAACGGAATTTGACCCGGCAGTTCTCCCCGACGGCAGGATTCTCTTTGGACGCTGGGAGTACATTGACAAAAACGCCTTAACAATTCAAAGTCTTTGGACGCTTATGCCCGACGGGACGAATGAAACCGCCCTGTTTGCGAACAATATGGTCTTTCCCGAAGCAGTCTTGCAGGCAAAGCCGATTCCCGGTTCAGACCATTTGGTCGTTGCCGCTTTCACGCCGCATAATTCGCCGCCGCGAGGTTCGATTGCCGTCATTGACATCCGAAAAGGAAAGAACGAGGCGGGAGCCGTTTTCAATTTTGAACATCACGGTCAGCCGGTGTTTGATAGAGGAGAGTCCTGCGACCCTTGGGCTTTGAACGAAAACGTCATTGTCTACAGCGGGGTTCCCAATATTCCCAATGCACCGGAAAT
Source organism: Planctomycetaceae bacterium (assembly GCA_031289675.1). Lineage (GTDB taxonomy): Bacteria > Planctomycetota > Planctomycetia > Pirellulales > Thermoguttaceae > WRKP01. The sequence goes on along the minus strand of JAITOZ010000295.1, from coordinate 2,679 downwards.
AGCGGTCGATACCAAACCGTTTCGCCGGCGCAGTACCCCGAAACTCAATGCTCTGATGCTCATTGACCGGCAGGGAAATAAAACCGTTGTTCATAGTGATACGGCAATCGACCTGCATAATCCGATTCCCGTTGTTCCCCGACCGGTGCCGAAAACTTCAGCGGACACAACAGACCGCACCAAAATTACCGGCAACTTTTTTGTACAAAATGTCTATGCCGGTATGCCGCAGGTTCCGAAAGGGACAGTCAAGTATCTGCGGATGATCGAGGAAACGTCGCGGGTGAGTGAAAGTCCGGGCGGAACGTGGATGAATCAGACCTTTTCGATTTCAGCGGCATTGGCGTGGAGTCCGAAGATTTTTCACGGCATTGTTCCCGTCGAGGAAGACGGCAGCGTGTTTTTTGAAGCACCGGCAGGGCGTGCGCTTTACTTCCAGCTTCTCGACAAAGATTACCGTCTTGTTCGGAGTATGCGTACATTTATTCAGGCTGCACCCGGTACGACGCGGAGTTGCGTCGGCTGTCACGAATACGAATCGGCTCCCCGTTCTATGCAGACGAAAATTGCGGGGCAAGAGCCGAAAAAACCGGCAGATGAATCGTGGGGCAGCGGCTACGTTGATTATCCGTCAATGATTCAGCCGATTTTGGACAAAAAATGTGTTTCGTGCCACGGCGGTGAAAAGGGATTGGAAGGCGGAATTGATTTGACCGGCGGCTGGACAGAGTATTTTTGTAACAGTTATGAAACGCTGACCGCCCGCAGGGAAAAGCAATATACTGCCGATTTAATATCAGGAATTTGCTGTATGAACGGAACGGCAAATTGGTCGTGCGAGATTTTTGCGCCCTACACTCACGGCAGCGGAAAGGCGCCGCTTGCTGAAGTATTGCTCTCGGAACCGCACCGCACTACAGCGGCTTTGACGCAAGGCGAACGGGAATTGATGCTGGCGTGGATTGATACGAACGGTCTTTACTTCGGAACGTGGGATTACACTGCCTCCGGTCCGCACCTCAAAGAGTACGCCGCACTCCGCAATGAGTTAAAAAATATAATGAAAAATAACCGCTGTGCGGAATGTCATAGCGATGAAAAAGGAGAGGTTAAACGTTTCGATAATTGGATTAATCTGGAACGTCCTGAATTGAGTTTAATTCTCCGCGCTCCGCTTGCTGCTGCGGCGCAGGATGCTTCGCCGAATAAACAGGGTTATGGTCTCGCTTTGTGCCGAGACAGGAAGGTCGATACGTCATTTAGCCGGCGCGGAACGCTATTCAAATCGGGGTATGCGCATAGTGTTCTGCCGCTTGATAAATTTCCGTCGCAGAAATGGGTTTCCTGGAAAGACGCTCACGACGGAGAACCGGTGATAACGTTCGCCTCGCCGCAGGATTCCGTCTATCAAATGATGTTACAAAAAATCGGCGAATCGAGAACGCGTGTGTTACAAAATCCCCGTGTTGATATGCCCAATGCTGCGGTTACGGGCAAAGGAATTACGGCGGGCAGGTCGCGGCAGATCATTCCGCAGCCGCTGCCGGAAACGATGCCGGTACTGCAAGCAGAACGGAAGCCGGAGGGAGTTAAACTTTCGTGGGAACGTTCTCATCGAACGATTGGATTGATTACGGAAATTCATCGCGGGAGCGAGCCGAACTTCAAACCGACACCGCAGACATTGATTGCCCGGAGTGAGCGGTTTGAGTTTCTCGACAAAGAGCCTTCGGCGGAGGCGGCGTATTATGCGATAGTGTTCGTTTCTGACCCGGCGGAGACGTGCGGAACCTGCAAGAGCGGAGAGGTGTTGAACTATAATCATTCGGTCTTGTTGGAGACTGTTCCGGCGGTGAAGCGTATCGAAGACCGCTGTCCGCTGTCGATGACTGTGCCGATGAAGAGCGTACCGCGTTGGGCGGCACCGCTGTAACGATGCGGAAAGCGGCAAGCAGATTATTGTAATCTGCTAACCGGTCACCGCCCGCTCTATTTCTGCTGCTGGCAAGCCCCTGATAAATCAGCGATGATTTAGCGATGATTTTAACAATGCCGAAAAATAAGTCGTTGATGCGCCCAATGCCGTCATCTTGACGTGTGCCAAGCCGATAGCCACGACGGGCGCACCTATCACCGCTGCCGTCTTCGCTATCACCGCAGGCATGCCGTTCCACTTCTGATTAAACTCCGAACCGGCACCGGCGACAGGGTCCCACACTTCTTTGAGTGCAACCGCTAATACCGCAAACGGCACGTTTTGTACAGCGTACATCGCCGTTTTTAACTTTTCTGCCGCATCTTTGGTCGAGGTTAAAATGCTCGTATTTTCAAGCATCCCCTCCATCGGACCGTTATCAAGGCGTTTCTTTGCACCGGCAACTGCACCCAGCATTATGGACAGGTCCCTTGCCGGCATCTTCCAGATTTTTCATTGAGGGGCTTTGCTTTTCCTGCGGTATTTGTTAACTTGGTAATGGAGTCGGAAACTTGCTGGACGTTTTTGTCAAATCGCCGATGTTAGCCGATACCTTGATTGCGAGTGCTGCTATCGTTGCCATAATTTTTTAGGGGCTTGACAAGTTTAAGAGTTATTTTTTCATAAGTTTTTTTATAATTTTGGCAAGGTTTTCTTTTCGATGGTTGAAGCGGAATTCCGTTTCCTTTAAGTGTATCACAAAC
>JAITOZ010000277.1 GCA_031289675.1 Planctomycetaceae bacterium | reverse complement strand
ACAATATGTCAAAGAGGACTTATGTCCGAAGTTGCGTAAAGGCGATGTTGTTATCTTGGATAACTTATCGCAACACAAACAGGCGGCGGTAGAAAAGTTAATCGAGCAGAAGGGGTGTACATTATATTTTTTACCGCCTTATAGTCCGGACTATAAGGCGATAGAAAATAGTTTTTCGCAAGTGAAAAGCTTTGTCCGCAAGCAGAAGATACGAAATGTTGAAGAACTCATTTTATTTTGGCAAACGATGCCCGAACGTATCAGCAAAACCTGCTGCAAAAACTATTTCAAATACTGCGGATATTGATTGAAGAATTAAAAGAAACGGGCCAACACCTCACCATAGGCACATTACACAACACCAACCAGCACTCCTTAACAGGAGCGTCGCTTCGATGTCGCCGTAATGCGAAACTAAAAAGTTTCAGGTAAGTGGTAATTGTCAGCAGGCAACAGAACGCTTAACACATTCGTCTGATTGTCAGAACGAAAATTTTATTTCGATAGGATATTCCTTGTGATGTAAAATCCATCGGCACTGTACCAACGGATGCGGCAAGTGTAGCATACACAACCGCGAGCGTCCATAGGCGCGCGGATGGACGCTCGTCATTTTCCCCTTGCCTTCGGTCGTTCATTTTATTACACTGCAACACAGAGAGACGCGTCCAATGCCTCTGAATATCAACCCGGATTATCTGTTCCTTGCCGGTATCATCGTCATCATTCTGACGCTGATGATACAGTTGCGCAGCCGCTCCCGCAAAGCGGCACAGAACAAGGCACGAACTCAAGCCGCCGTCCAAGCCGCTTGGGAAAAAGAAAAAAACCGTGCCGCCCAAACCGGCGGAACGCCGAAATCTGCCGTTGGACATTCCGCCTCTGCTGACAGAATGCCCATCGGTGATTCACTCGGTACGCCTTTCAGCGGGACGGTAATGCCGAAAAATATCGCCCAATGGGAAATGGAGTTTCACACGCTCGGCAGGGAAATCATCGGACGTATCGACTCCAAAATGATTGCCTTGCAAACATTGACTTTGGAAGCGAACCGGTCGGCAAATCGTCTTGAAATCCTTGTCGAACATTTAGAACAAATTTACCGCCGGGAGTTGCCGGAAAGTGCAGGAGATGAACAACCGGCAGCGGAAAAACGTAACGTGATTCCGATATCCGAGGCGGCAGAACAATTAGAAGATGCAGAACCGCTCGCCGATGTCTTGGATGAACTGAACGCAGACATTGAAAACATTCACAAAGAAATCAAAGGGCGGACAACGCTCAATGCCGGCGGCAGTGCGGATAGCCGCATAACGGTACTTGAAGCGGCACCGGTCGAGTTACCGGCAACACTACCGGCAACACTGCCGGCAACGCCGGTACCGCGGTCGTTATCGCTTGATTCACTCTATCTCAATCATAGACCGGACTTACACAAAGAAAAATTGTACGGGAAAGATTTGCGCAAGGAGGATTTGCGCAAGGAGATTGAATTGCTCTCGGATTACGGATACGACGCGAAAGAGATTGCTCTGCGTCTTGACGTTACGCTCGAAGAGGTCGATTTGGTTTTGAAACTGCGCAGCCCGCGGACGTGAGCGGTGTTCGGTGTAAGAATCTATTTTTTTTTTGCGGCAGAACAAGTGCAAGGCAACATTGTCTGCAAGTCTATACGTTCCCTCCCGTTTTGCGGTAAAGCCTGCAAACATCGGCGCGACACCGGTAATTTTTACAAACGTTGGCAAAACGGAAGGAGTTGTTTTGGGTAGAATGGGAAAAATTTTCTAATAATTTTCCAAAAAATACGAAAAACGGCAAAATTCTTTCAAACATTTATCGTCTGCAACTGTATAGACTTATAGAGTTTTTTATCCCTAAAAACCAAGCCGACCTCCCTTGATTGTTTTTCGATTGGCACGGAAAATGATGATGATTGATAACAGAAAGACAAAAAGAAAAGTTTTCAAAAACGTTATCAATCATAAGGAGGGCGTGTACAATGAACCGCAGTGCCAACACAATCAGTGCCGGCGAAATCCGTGTCAACAAAATGACAGCATTGACGACCGATTGTCAATACGCAACTTGGGACGATGAAGAACTCCTCGCAGAGTACCGGTACAACAAGAACCGTGAAGCGTTCAGCCAACTCGTTATCCGTTACGAGAGTGAACTTTACAATTACCTTTACCGGTATCTCGGCAACAGTGCGAACGCCGAAGATGTGTTTCAGACGGCTTTTATCCGTATCATCGAACACATTGATACGTTCAGCGAAGGAAAAAGATTCCGTCCGTGGATGTATCAGGTGGCGGTGAACTGCGCCAAAGATTTTTTGACGCAGCGCAAACGGTTCTCCGTCGTGAGCATTGACGATGATTATGGTCAGGGCGGCGAAGCCGTAACGATTGCCGAAACGATAGAAGGACGCGAGCAGCAGCCTGCGGAAAACGTTGTTTCCGAAGACGAAGCACAGCGGGTTCGGCAGGCTGTCGCCAAACTGCCGGAAGAAATGCGGCAGGCATTGTACTTGGTTTATTTTCAAGGTTTAACTTACAGCGAGGCTGCCGAATCGCTGGGCATTGTAAAGGGAACAATGCCCAGCCGGCTGAAAAATGCTGTTGCGAAGTTAAACTATATCCTGAAAGGGAACGAAAAAACATAATGAGCCGCCGTTTCCGAACGGCAGTTAATTATGGTGTTGTTGTATTATGGTGTTGTTATGAAACAGAACGATATGACCAATCAAAAGAATCAGGGAACAGGGAGCCGCATTGCCGTTTCGCGGGATGTCCTGCTGGGTTATTTGCTCCATTCGTTGGACGAGGCGGAATCCCGCCGTATCGAAAGGGAGATACAGCGGGAGCCGTTTTTGCTCGGAGAACTCGCCGCAGTACAGCAGGAATTAGCACCGCTGCGTTCGATTGCCGCAACAGTAACGCCGCCGGCGCATCTGGCAAGCCGAACCTGTACGAAAATCTGGGATACCCTCGATAAAAAAAACGGAAAGAAGATACCTGCCGATATTTGCGCTGCCGAACCGCAAGTTCTCTCCAAAGCGGCGGCATTGCAAACGGCATTGCAAGCAGCACCGCAAACGGTACTGCCCCTTCGGCTTTACGCGGATAAACGTCCGTCCCGCCGGTCGGTGAGCCGCTGGTTCGGTTTCATCGCTTCGGTTGCGCTGGGTATGTTTATTGCCTTTATGATGTTTCCGTTGATTAAATTCGTCAAGTATTCTACGGTACATTATGTTAAAGAAAGTCAGTTGAACGCCATCAATGAGCGGCTTGCTCCTTTTGAGCAAATCAACGCCCCGCAGAAAACTGCCGCCGATGTTCAGAATGCGCCGTTTAATTTGCGGCAATTTAACTGGAAAGAACTGACACCGGATACTCTGCTGACACAAGAGACCGTATCGTCTAATCCGTTGATAATACCGGCATCGGTACAAACGCCGCCGGCAGGGCAAAACACGTCAGCGGTAACAATTCTTGGGCAAACTCCGTACACGTCCCTGTGGAATAATTCGGAAATTCCTTTTTCCTTCAAGCAGCGGAATGTTTCCGATGATATTTTGCTTTCGACACCGCAGGGTATTCAAACCGGTTCGGGGCAAACCATTCTTTTCAAGGACAGCCGTATTTTTTTCCGTGATTTGCCGCAGCCGTAATCTGCTGCCGTCCGCCGTTGACAACGATGACAATGCAGACTATACTGTCTCTGATGTGAGTTTGCTTGGGAAGAACAAGATTTGCAAAATTGTTTTTGCGGCGGGGCAGTGCAGGAGCGAAAATCCGCTGCTCAGTAATCATTCATCTCTTTTTGTAAAACAAATTCAGAACGGAACATATCGCAATGCAGGCGGAAATCATTTCTAACGGCGACGAATTAGTCAGCGGAAAAATTCTTGATACAAATTCCCAGTGGATAAGTCTCGAACTCGATGAACTCGGAGTCGAACCGCTCTATCATACAACTGTCGGCGATGATTTAGCGGCAATGACCGGCGTACTTGATATTGCGATGCGGCGTGCCGACATCATTATCTGGACGGGCGGTCTCGGTCCGACTGCCGATGACCTCACCCGTCAAGCGGTTGCCGATGCCGCCGGCGTTCCGCTCGAAAAAGACGGACAATCCCTGCGTTTGATTGAGGAGATTTTTCAACGCCGCGGACGGGAGATGCCGAAGTCTAACGAGATTCAAGCCTTTCAGCCCAAAGGAGCGAAACCGATTTTGAATCCGCACGGAACAGCACCGGGTATCGACATTATTCTGACGGGCAAACGCTGCAAAAGGCTTTTAGCGTATCCGGGCGTTCCTGCGGAAATGAAAGAAATGTGGCAACTTTCGGGACGGCAGAGCGTATCGGATTTCGTTAAGAAATATCGTAACAATAATCATTGTATCCGCTTCAGGTCGATTCATAGTTTCGGTCTGGGCGAGAGCCAGGTCGAGGCAATGCTGCCGGGCATTATTGACCGCAAACGGATACCCAAAGTCGGTATTACGGCTTCGCAGGGAACGATTACCCTGCGGATTGCTGCCGAAGCGGAGACGCAAGACGAGTGCTTGGCGAAGATGCAGCCGACGGCAGATTGGATTTATAAAACGCTTGAAAAGTACATTTACGGCGAGAGCGGGGATACGCTGCCGTCGGTCGTGCTGCAAAAATTACAACAGGAGAAAAAGACGCTTGCCGTTGCCGAAGCAGGAACACGCGGTTTGTTGTCGGAATGCCTCGCCAACGTTCCCGTTTTGAAGGGTAACGCCGCGAGCCGTGATACGGAAAATTCTGCTGTGTTTCTCGGCGGGATAACCTTTCCGCCCCGTCAGCCGGTCGCTTTGGAAGAAATGGTGAAAATTGCCCGAAGAATTTTCGACCCCGATTACTTTCTGGTGATAGGTCCTTATCCGCAAGGCGAACCAGACCGGTTTCAAAGCGGCGAAACGTTTGTTGCCGTCATTGATAACCGGTCGGCGGACGTTCAGACGCATTGGCAAAAATCGGTTTTGAATATCCAAAATTATCCGTTCACGGGACATCCGGGCATCATTGACGACCTCTATATCAAGCGGGTTTTGGATAATTTCCGCAAGGTCCTGCGGTAAAACTGCTCTTGCATCTCTTTCGCCGAATCGTTACTGTTCGGAAGTGTTGTTTGAAAACAAACAGAACATCCCATTTATAAATTCAATAACGATGCGGCAATTTTGTTTTTCCTTTTATTTTATTCTGCTCTTCGGCATTCCGGCAGCATCAATTTCTGCCCAAGATAACGGGGTATCAAATCACTTCGACACTTCGGTACCGAAGGCGGCTTTTGCGCCGCTGCCGGCACCGGTAGAACAGGCAGCAGCCGCGCACCAAACGTCCGCCGGTACGCCGCCGAAAAGTTTTGACATAGCACTGGATTCCGCCGGCTTCGGCGATGCCCCGCTGCCTGTTACCGCAGTGCCGGCATTGACATCGGAACCCGCACCAGCCGTTGCCGAGGTGAATCCGCTAACAGCAAGACAAATGACCGATGCGGCGCAGCGGCATCAGCCGAGTAACCGGCAGAAACCGGATTTATCATCGCCGCTGCCGGTACCTTCCCCCTCCATAACACACAGCCGTCCTGTTGATAATTCCGTAACACACAGTAATTCCGTAACACACAATAATTTTGTAACAAATACTGCCGAAGCCGCCAGTGTGCTTGCGAGTCAGCCGGCAGACCATCCGCTCGCCCGCTACCTTGGATTACCGAACGAAGCCGGATCTACAATCACCGGCAAACCGCTGTCCGTCGAAGAATTGCTTAACGGAACACGTTCGGCAGCGGCACGCAGCCGGCTGCTGCAAGTTTACTGGGAGTTATCCGGCAAACTGACAGCGTATCACATTCAGCATAACCTTAATGCCGCCCGTCCCGCTGCCGTGCGGATTGCCGAACTGGAGTTTATCAAAGCCCAATGGAATACCGCAGATAAAATCAGACAATACAAAAACATTGATTGTAACGAAAATGAACTGCCGATACCGACCGACTATCCGCTCTACCAGCGTTATGAAACATTTGCAGATCAAATTGCCCGGACAGACCGGACAGAGTATCTGGCACGTCTCATACCGATTCAGGAGCAGTTAATCGAAGCGAAACTCCAATCGCAGCAGCGGATAGAGGATTTGCTTGACCTGACGCAAAGCGTTACCGATTACAACAAGATGATTGCGGAGTATGCGGCATTGACCGTTTCGGTGAACGCTGACAATGCGGTCATTGTCGGTGCTGTTATCAAAGTGCCGAAGCGGGAAAGCACCCAACGGCAGATTATACGGCAAACGAGTTACACAAGATAATCGTTACGGGCGGCAGTGTTTAACCTATCGGAGGCTAACAAACACCCGCCGCTCCCCGCTAACGAATAACCCCCAAACCCAATTTTTAATGAGTATTGACACATTTTACGGCAATTCGTCAGCAAGTGCCGCGACAACAGCGGCAAGTTCGGACCGGATGAACGAACTCACGATGAGCGACTTTATCAATATGATGACTGCCGAGTTGACCAATCAAGACCCGACGAATCCGATGAGCAATACAGAGATGCTCTCGCAAATCAGTCAGATTCGTTCCATTACATCGAACGACCGGTTAACAAGCGGCATTGAGGCGTTGACGCTCGGACAATCTTTGTCAACCGCTTCGAGTCTTATCGGTAAAACGATTACCGGTGTCAATTCGATCAGCGAAACGATTACCGGCAAGGTGGACAAGGTTACGATAGAAGACGGCAAAGCCAAACTGTTTGTCGGCTCTTCGATTGTCAATGTTGAAAATGTAACGGCAATCAGTGCAGATTAAGGCTGTTCCCTGTCAGGCGGCTGACACTCTCTGCTCGTCCGCTCAAACACAAAGCACGGCGGCAGCCTGCCGCAATTCTTCAAAGCGCAACGAAAATAAGTTGCGTAAATAAGTTGCGTCATTGAGAAAATGCAGGGTGTTTGCGGTTCGTGCGGTTAACTATCGGCAGACGGCAAGTCTGCCTCTTGCTTGTTGACTTGCATCTCTTTTTTAACTTGATAGAATGGTGCGGAATAACGTCCGCTGCGAACGGCGGACTCACTCCCATAAGGACTTTACTATGACAAAGCCGAATCGACGTAATTTTTTGAAAGCAGCGACTATCGCCAGTGCCGGATATCTCGTTGCTGAGGGCAATGCCCAAGACCAGCCTGCCGGCAGTCAATCCTCCGGCGAGAAACTCAATGTTGCCTGTATCGGCATCGGCGGAAAGGGCGACTCCGATGCCAATCACGCCGCCAAGTTCGGCAACATTGTCGCCATTTGTGATGTCGATAAGAGCCGGCTCGAGGGAAAAGGCAAGAAGGAAGGTTTTCAAAAGGCGAAGCAGTACACCGATTTCCGCGAACTTCTCGAAAAGCATAAGAACGAAATCGACATCGTTACTGTCAGCGGTCCCGACCACATGCACGCCGCCGCCACTTTACTGGCAATGCGGTTGGGAAAGAGCGTCTATACGCAAAAGCCGCTGACGCGGACGATTTACGAAGCCCGAAAACTTGCCGAAGTTGCCAAAGAGACCGGCGTTTGTACCCAAATGGGCAATCAGGGGACAGCACTCAATACTTCCCGAACCGCCATCGCCCAAATGAAAGCAGGGGTTATCGGCACTGTCAAAGAGGTCGTTGTCTGGTCGAATCGACCGATCTGGTCGCAAAAGCCGGGACGGAGAGAAACGATGGCGACGTTTGCCGAAAATGGGTACAAAAAGGCTCCGAACCGGCAGGCAGCGGACAAACTGATTTGGGCTAAGTACAAGGAAGTTCAGCAGGGACTGGAGAATCTCGACTGGAAACTTTGGATAAGCACCGCACCTTATCGGGACTTTTTTCCCGGTCTCTATCATTCGTTCCAATGGCGGGGCTGGTGGGACTTCGGCAGCGGTGCGCTCGGTGATATGGCTTGCCATCAGGTTACCGTGCCGTTTGCCGCAGCCGGTTTGAAAGACCCGACGTGGGTTCGGGCGAAGTCCACCGGACACGATTTTGACTCCTTTCCGGCAAGTTCGATTATCGAATTTGAATTTCCCGCCAACGCTGAGCGGGGCAAGATTCCGTTCTGGTGGTATGACCGGAAGGGCAACAAGCCGCCGCAAGACATTTATGCCCCTTACGGGATTGAGAAATTGGCAGACAGCGGCGTGTTAATCATCGGAGACAAAGGGGCTTTCTACAGCAGTGACGACTACTGCGGCAGGTATGAATTCTTTGCCAAAGGCGGAACAAAAATTGAGCCTCTTCCGAACGTTGAGGTCGAGTTCGCTGAAAACAAAGGAGACTTTGACACGAACAATATGTACGAGTTGTTCCGGGCGGTCAAGGCGAAAGACCCGAAGATTTGCAAGTCGAATTTCATTGACCGTGCCGGTCCGCTTACGGAGACGATTCTTCTCGGCAACCTTGCCGTTTGGGCGGCAGCCGAAGGAGGGGCAAACGGCTCAATAGGCAACTGGGGCGAAAAGATAGAGTGGGATGCCAAGAACTTGCAGGTGACGAATCTGTCAAGTTTGAAAACGCCGGGCGTTCAGGAACTCGTCAAGCCTGTGTATAGCGATGGGTATCGGTTGGACTAGATGCCGCCTGTAGTATAAGTAAGCGGAGGTGAAAACCTCCGCCTCCTCGCTATTGTTGTCAATATATTAGACTTGTTCCACAACCTGCCGGCGTTTACTGTATCTCAAGATGAAAAAGGGAAATGATAATCGCGAAGGAGTGAAGAAAGTGGTAAGTGATGAGTGACGAGTGGCGAGTAAATACGGGGAAAAATTCGGAAGCGAAAACTCGTCACCAGACACCAGCAACTAGTAAAAAGCGGTCTTCGCTCCTTCGCGGTGAAAAAAACGGTTCCGAAACGAATCTCTTCATTTATTACAACACCATTTTATTACCGTACGATTATCAACCGCCTCTGTTGTCTCGAACCAAACAATGTTATCACGATTGACATTCTCTTCGTTGTGGATTTCGTTTTTGGTACTCTCTGTATCTGCCGAAACGGTTTATATCGACCAACTTGACCTGGCTAAAACCGCCTGCGGCTGGCAGAGAACGGCAGCAAAAAAGTCGGTTGCCGGTAATCCGCTGTCCCTCGCCGGTCGAAAATTTGAACACGGCATCGGTCATCACGCACCCGGCGAAATCGTTTTTAATCTGTCTCAATCCAAAGGGAAATTCACCGCTTGGGTCGGCATTGATGATGAAGTCGGTAAGCAGGGACACGCCGAGTTTCTCGTTTATCTCGATGAAAAACCGGTTTGGCGCAGCGGGTTTATGACCGGCGGACAGGAAGCAAAACTTTGCGAAGTTCCGTTTCAAGCCGATAACCGGCAAATTCGCCTCGCTGTCGATACCGGTCCCGAAGGTTACGCTCACGACCACACCGATTGGGCTGATGCCAAAATCGAGTTTGAACCCAACGGATACTCCGATATTAAAACCATCCAGCCGTTCCTTCTTAAAGATGCTGACGGCAATGTGATTGAACGAACCGATGAAACCGCCTGCGAGTTCGCCGCCCTCCAGCAGGAATTGAAAAAAGGCATCGCCCCGAAGCGGGCAGCACAGGCACTTCGTCCCGAAGCAGCGTTTCCCGACACCGATAAATCCCCCGCCGATGCTGTTCTCCGCCGGACACAGGCTTTGCTCGAACATCTCAAAACGCTGCCCGGTGCGCCGAAGTTTGAAAAAGAGACCGATGCGTTAAAACGATTAGCAGCGCAGCATCAGACCGGCAGTAATACCAATACTGCTGACAAGGAATTATTTGCCCAAATCGTTTCTTTGCGGAACAAAATTGCGCTGCAAAATCCGCTCATTGATTTTAATAACATTTTGTTCATCAAGCGGCATTACTGTCCCGAACCGGAAAAGCAAGGCAATCATATGGTTGACCAGTTTTTCGGTTTTCACGCGGTTTCCGGCGGCGGACTTTATGTTCTCGAAAATGCCTTTGACCCTGAAAAACGGCACGTTAAAAATCTGCTCGAAAACAGCGTTGTCGAAAACACTCAACGCTTGAAAGGCGAAAAACTCGCCGGCAGTCATTGGGGATTTTTAGCACCGGAACTTTCCTTTGACGGAGCGAAAATTATTTTTGCCGCCGCCGAAACATCGGAACCGCGTCATTCGTATCAATGGACGCAAGGCAACTGTTATCATCTCTTTGAAGTCAATGCCGACGGTTCGCATCTTGTCCAATTAACAGACGGACAATGGAACGACATTGACCCGTGTTATCTGCCGAACGGACGCATTGTGTTCATTTCCGAGCGGCGCGGCGGTTTCGGCAGATGTCACGGTCGTCCCTGTCCGTCTTATACGCTTCATTCGATGCTTCCCGACGGCAGCGATATTGTGCTGTTAAGTCCGCACGAAACCAATGAGTGGGATCCGGCAGTCAATCACAACGGAATGCTCGTTTATACACGCTGGGATTATGTCGATAGAGGATTTAATCAGGCGCATCATCCTTGGATTACCACGCCGGACGGACGCGACCCAAGAGCGATTCAGGGAAATTATTCTGAACACGAACGTGAACGTCCGCATTTTGAAACATCGCTGCGTCCGATTCCCCATTCACAGAAGTTCATCGGAACGGCACAGGGGCATCATTCGCAGTATTTCGGTTCGCTTATTCTGCTTGACCCGAATGTTCCCGATGATGAGGAAGGCGGCAGCCCGATGGCTCCGCTGCGCCGTGTTACACCGGAACAGCCGTTTCCTGAAGTCGAAAACCGGGCGCATATCGACCAGCAAAATTACGGGCAGCCGTTTCCCATCAGCGAAGATTTTTATCTCGTTGTTTATGACCCGTTCAGCGGAATGGGCAAAGGACACGCTAACAATTACGGAATCTATCTGCTTGATTCCTTCGGCAATAAAACGCTGCTGTACCGCGACCCTGAAATTTCGTGTCAGTGTCCGATAGCAATGAAACCTCGAATGCATCCGCCGGTCATCGCCCATCAAACGCTTTCGGGACTGCCGCCGGGGGCATCACCGAAAGAACCGCAAAAAGAACTGCCGAAGACGGGAACAGCCGGCGTAACGAATGTGTATATTACCAACCGCCCTTTCCCCGAAGGAACGAAAATCAAGGAACTGCGTATCGTTCAGGTATTGCCGAAAACAACGCCGGTGAACAATGTGCCGCGTATCGGTTACGGCGATGAAACCGGTGCTCGCAAAGTTTTGGGAACAGTTCCGGTCAAACAAGACGGCAGCGTGCGATTCAAACTTCCCGTCAATGTGCCGGTCTATTTTCAAGTTCTTGATGCGGACGGTGTTGCCGTTCAAACGATGCGGAGTGCAACTTATGTCAAGCCGGGTGAAACATTAACGTGTCTCGGCTGCCACGAAGGGCGGCATCACGGGACGGCAAGACCGGCGAAAAATCCGGCTGCGTTCCGCGGTGAACCGGCAGTCATTCAGCCTGATGCCGAAGGTTCGAATCCGTTTAGTTATCCGCGTTTGGTTCAGCCGGTTTGGGACAAACATTGTGTTTCGTGCCACGAAAAAGAGGCGGCGGCGGGTAAAACGTTCAGATTGGGGCGTGCGGTAGTCAAAGCGCAGCCGGCGAAAGCGGGCAGGGCGGGTGAGTTTTTTGAGTCATACGCCGAGTTGGAACCTTATGTATTTATGTTACGAAATGTTCCTACACCGGGAGCATCGCTTAATTCGTGGTCTCCGTCGCGGACATTTCCTGGACAATTCGGAGCGAACAAATCGCCGCTGTGGCAACTTCTGAAGCAGGGTCATTACGATGTTCAACTGACACCGCAGGAAAAGCGTGCGATTGCTCTTTGGATGGACAACAATGCGGACTTTTACGGTGCCTTCGAGTTAGAATCACTTGCCGCCCAGCGGGACGGGAAAATTGTAGTGCCGAAGTTAGAATAGTAGAATTGTCCCGTAACATATACTTTTCGTTCTTTGTTAAGAATAGACTTATTGCGTAACTTATAATCCGTTATTGGCGTTGATAATACCGCATATGAGTGTCATTCTTGCGAGATGAGTCGTTCGCCGGTTGCGGAAGGGATGTGCCATTATCTTGAACGT
>JAITOZ010000265.1 GCA_031289675.1 Planctomycetaceae bacterium | reverse complement strand
GCTTCCGCTTGGTCTGCTTGCAGCCTTGCGCCGATATTTTCGCCGACATCAATATCTGCTATGTCGATTGACACAATTTCAAATGCCGTCTCTGCGTCCAATTTACGTGCCAATACCGTCTTGGAAATCCGGTCGGGATTTTCAAGCACCTTACCGTGCGTTTCGGCAGAACCAATAGCACTGATAATACCTTCGCCGACGCGGGCAATAATCGTTTCTTCCGTTGCTCCGCCGATAAGTTGCCGGAGATTCGTCCGAACGGTAACACGGGCTTTGACCATCAGTTGAATAC
Organism: Planctomycetaceae bacterium; assembly: GCA_031289675.1. Classification (GTDB taxonomy): domain Bacteria; phylum Planctomycetota; class Planctomycetia; order Pirellulales; family Thermoguttaceae; genus WRKP01. The sequence continues at coordinate 14,059 of JAITOZ010000265.1, read as the reverse complement.
CGTTTTTCGCCACTCCGTCAAGCGTTGACCTGTTTTTCGACGGCGCAGGACAATCAATGACTTTCGGATAGACACTGGTACGGACAGCATCAAGAACATCGCGTCCTGCCAAGTCGATAGCCGTTGCCAGCGAAAAATCAAGTTCGGTCAGTTTCGCCTTCGAAGCAGCAATCATCGCCTTGATAACGGCAAGAACATTGCCGCCGGCAAGATTATGCGATTCCAATGCCTTCGTCGTAATGACCTTATCATCAAGACCGGCTTGAACGACCATAATTTTCCCGCGTATGATGATTTCAGGATTGACTTTTCGTAACCACATACCAACGAGGTCAATGATACCGACACCGGCACCTGCCATCTTGGATTGTATCCAGAGAGGAAAGAACCGGAGGAATACCAGAAAGCAGACGAAAAGGATGAAGCCGGCAACTCCGAGCAGGACGAGCGGCAGCAAATTCGGCGGGACTTGTGCAAAAGACATTTAGTTAAACGGAGTTATGGGTGAGAAGTGTCGAGCGGTGGGCGGCGATTTTTTAGTACGCTTGCGAACTGCCGCTCACCTCTGTATCTATCAATACTATCAATACTTTCCAAAATCTTTGTCGTCGAGGTCGATTTTGATTTCGGCGTTTCCGCCACCACCCCAGTTGTCGCCGGCAACCGGTTCCGACGGATGAGCAGCCGGCATCGCACCGCGCACCGCCTTGGGTGCTGCGGACGCAGCCGGTTTAGCAAGGGTAACAGGTTTTGCGGAAGCAACGGGCTTTGCTGCCGGTTTCACCACGCCTCCGCCTTTTGAAGCGGCTGCCGGAGCGGGCTTCTGTACTGATGCAGCCTTCGGACTGATTCTCTCCGCTCTGGGGGACTCCGCCCTCGGGGAACTTTCCCCGCCCTTTTTCCGCAGACGGAACTGACCGACCAATTTTTGCAACTGCGATGCCTGACCGCTCATTTCGTTGGAAACACTCGCTGTCTCTTCGGCTGCCGCCGTGTTCTGCTGCGTTACGGAATCAATCTGATGCAGCCCCTGCGAAACTTGGGTAATGCCTTGCGCCTGCTCACTGCTCGCCTTCGCTATTTCACCGACCAAAACCGCAACTTTTTGCGATTGCTCGACAATTCCGTTGAGCATCTCCGCCGTTTCCGTTGCTATTTCGGCTCCCTCGTTTATCTGCCGGCTGTTGTTTTCAATCATCTGCGTCGTTTCCGCCGCCGCTTTGGCACTGCGGGACGCAAGATTCCGAACCTCTTCGGCAACAACGGCAAAGCCTTTACCGTGCGCACCGGCTCGCGCCGCCTCCACTGCCGCATTGAGAGCCAAAAGATTCGTCTGGAACGAAATATCGTCAATGACCTTAATGACCTTCTGAACATCTTGCGAATTTTTCGTAATCACCGTCATTGACTCAATCATCTTCTTCATCATATTCTGCCCGGAACCGGCGGCATCGTTCGCTTCTTTGGCAAGCCGGTTTGCCTCGTTGGCATTTTGAGCGTTCTGATTGGTCTGTCCGCCGATTTCGCTCATCGAAGCGGTAATTTCTTCGATACTCGCAGCGGATTCCGTTGCCCCTTGCGATAAACTTTCACTCGCAGAGGCAACCTGCGATGCGCCGGTCGCAACCTGTTCGACGGCTTCGGCGGTATTGCCCAAGGCGGCATTGACCTGGTCGAGCATCGCATTCAGGTTGATATTCATTGCATCCGCATCACCGCGAACTTTGATAGTCTGTCCCCAATTTCCGCCGGCGAGTTCTTTTGCCAGATTCTCCACATTACGGAATTCCGCTATAATCGCTACAAGAGCATTGGATACGTTCCCGATTTCATCTCTGCGGCGCAGATAGACGGAAGGTATTTCCGCCGTCAAATCACCGTCGTGCGAAATGCTGTTCATCGAATTGACCGCTAAACTCAAACCGGGCGTAATGTTTTTCGTCAGAACAATTCCGGCAATGATACCGAATATCACCGCACCGATACCGACTCCGAGAATCAAATACATCATTGATGAAATAAGCGATGCCATTGAGGCGGACGCACCGGTAATTTTGTTTCCTATATTTTCCATCACGCTGCCGAGAGTTTCTTCGACATTATTTGCCTTCTCATTTTGCTTGACCTGATTATCATTCAATTCCTTCAAATAACCTGCCAATTCAGCGGCAATGGCTTTCCAGTCGTTGATGGCTTTCTCGGCATCATCAGAGGCTTTCCGTCCCTGTTCCGTCTTCAGACGGTTTTCGCGCAAATCTTTCGTTACAGTCAGCATATTGTCATACGCAGCATTGAGGGCAGTGATTCTGTCTTTGAGTTTGTTGGTATCCAATTCCGCTTCCAATTCCCGTGCAAGAACGCGGACTTGCTGTGTATCGGCAAGCAGCCGCAAGCCGACTTCCAGTGTTTCGAGACGTTCCGCCGCTACAAATGCGACCTGTTTTCCATCGACATTCACTTGCTGCGAACGCTCCGCAGCGGCTTTTTTTATCATTTCGACCATCACTTCAACTGCCTTTGTTGCCTCCGCTGTAACTTTTTTGCGGCGAACCCCGACATCATTGATTTTTTTGACGATTTCCGCAAACTCACTATCAAGTTGGACGTATGCCGCAACACCGGTAGTCACTTGTTCGACTTCCTCCCTATCTGCCGGTGTCCTCATCAGCGACTCTGTGTGCTTTGCCGCTTCATCTGTTTTTTTTGCAGCCGCAACGACATCTTCGTGGTCTTTTATATTGTGCGTCCGGGAATGGTTTCCCGAAGCGACTTCGGCTTCGTATGTGGCAGAGGATGTTTTACTTGCCGACTCAAATTGTTCTACCCGGCGGATAACGGTAGCCATTTCGTCGTCAATTGTCCAAAGGGCATAAAAACCGCCTCCGCCGACGGCGATGAGCAGAATGGTCAGCAGACCGAAGCCGAAAAACAATTTTTTACCGATTTTCATATTGGATAGCATAATGCAGTATGTCTGTTAGGTGCGTTTGTTAAGGGTGGTGGGGACAGTTTGGTCTCAATAAATACCGTCATTGAAAACCGCACTTGCCCATAGTATAGCATTGCTTTGTGAAAAAACAAGAAAAAAGGAAAAAATTCTCCTCTTGTTCACGAACTCGCGGATTTTTTGAAAAAACAGCAGCGGTTTTGAAGTGTTGAGTTATGCGCTTTAGCCCGCAGCGTAGCGGATACTGCGGCTGGTCGCCCGATAAGGGTTAGCAGACAACCCTAATTTATCCATTCTCACTACCCTCCCTTCGCGCCTTGGTGCGGACGATTCCTATTCAAACCAAGTCTGCTACACTTTTCCTTGTTGGTGCAACGACTTGTAGAGCCACTTTTCAAGGAGTTTAAGAACCTGTCCGGCATTGAACGGCTTTGTACAATAATCGTCCATTCCTGCCGTCAAACAGCGTTTCGCCTCGTCCGTTACGGCAATCGCAATAATCGGTACCCCGCCGTTTGACCCCGTTGAAGACATTCCGGCAACCGGCATCGCTCTGTTGCTCGTTTCCAAAGACCGAATAATTTTTACCGCCTCAAAGCCGTCCATTTCCGGCATATGACAGTCCATCAAAATCAGCGAGTATTCCTTTCTGGTAAAAGAATCGTAAGCCGCTTTGCCGTTCCCGACGATGTCAAAGCGGTAGCCGGCTTGCGATAAGATTTCACCGATAACAATCTGGTCGATTCGGTTATCTTCGGCAACGAGAATCGAACACTGTTCTCTTATCCCCTGCTCTATATCCGATGTCCAGGCAGCAATGCTTCCGGCTTGAGTCAATAGTACATCGGTTTTGGAAAGAGCCGGTATTTTGAAAGGGAGCGTGAACCAGAACGTTGTCCCGGCACCGTCTTCACTCGTTACGCCGATGGAACCTCCCATTAAAGTGATAAGTTCCTTCGAGACCGACAAACCGAGACCGGTGCCGCCGGCTTTTCGCTCCTCATCGGGTTCTATCTGGGAAAAAACGGACAGAACGCTGCTGAGTTTGCTTCTCGGAATACCGATGCCTGTATCGGTAACGGAAAAACGGATAACTGCCTTGAATTCGGAAGCTGTCTTTCGCGGTTCAAGGTCTTCGACCGAAACACAGACACTGCCTTTTAACGTAAATTTTAAGGCGTTGCCGATGAGATGAACAAGCACCTGCCGTATGCGGGCAGGGTCGCCGATAACTCGCTTCGGTATTTTGTTCAAGAAATCGTAACGAAGGTCAATGTCTTTTTCAACGGCACGCGGGAGTAAAATACTGATAACGTTTTCGATTAACTGTAGCAGATCTGTCTCGGTTTTTGCGATTTCCAGTTTGCCGGCTTCTATGGCAGAAAAATCTAAAATATCATCAACAAGACTCAAAAGATGTTTTGCCGACTCGTGTATTCGTTCGGCATACTCTTTTTGCGGCGGCGATAACGGAGTTAATGCGAGCAATTCGGCAAATCCGACAACGCTGTTGACCGGCGTGCGGATTTCGTGACTCATATTTGCCAAAAACATTGACTTGGTAATGCTGCCCTGTTCCGCACAGATACGGGACTGCTCTTCGGCAAGCATTTTTTTTTCGTCTGCGAGACGCTGTGTAATGTCCCGAAGCATCCAGACTTCAGCCTCGCCGCTTTTCCCCAAACCGGTTTTGACCATACAGCCGGTCACCTGAAAGACGCGTCCGTCTTTCAGGCGGATGACCGTTTCACTTCTTGACCGGGTTTGCCGCAGCGTTTCAACGGCTTTGCAGAAATCGTCCGCATTTTTTAGTTTTGCGGAGAAAAATTCCCGCACCGATTCCATCGGCTCATCATAGCGGTGTTGTTCGCAGCCCGGGAATATACTTCTGTAAGTATCGTTCACAAAGGGCAAATCCACGCCGTCCGCCAATGCCAGAATGCCGTCTTCCGTTGCATTGAGAATCGCATTAATCAGGTTTTGCGGGAACACCGACATTACTTTTGGGGGGTTTGTGTTTTTGTGCGGCTGATAGTTTGGACTAAAGCATATTTATACCGTTGTCGGTTAAAAAATTTCGTTTTTTTGAATACGAAACATACGCTTTTGTGCGCAATTCTTACTCCAATGTCGGATAAACGACTTCGCCGCGGAGTTGGGCTTCGCCGCCGTCTTTTTCATAGACTCCGTAGAATACCGAAACACAGTCAAGCCAAAGCGTGATGCGGTGCATCTCTTCCGGCGTTAGGTTGACATCGTAATGCCCCTTCTTCAAAACAGCGTACAGTTTGGAGGCTCTCGCACCAAACTTGCCCGGTGCCGTCCGCAGCGGTTCGCCGTAAGAATAAAAACCGTACTTCGGAACTAACTCGTTAAACGAAGCGTACCAATGATTCTTTATCGGCTCTTTCGCCAGATTCGGAACATTCGCCGTCCCCTTACTGCGCTCTTCACTATGACAGGCAACACAATGCTTTTCAAGCACCGGTTGGACAAGTCTCGGATAACTGAACGGATTGGAATCAGGATGGTCGGGCTTCAACTTCGACGGCTCCCGCTGGAACGCTTTCGGCATTGAAGTCAAACGCAGCGGCGCAGACATCTGCTGCTCGTGGCAGCCGTTGCACGATAGTTGTTCACCGTCGTGTAAATACAGCGAACTGCGCATTGACTGCACTGCCAAACCGTCTGCATCGAGAACCTGCAACATTAACTCCCGCCGCGGCGGAACCGTCAGGTGAACGCTGCCGTCTTCCTCTATCGGAACGGTACCGAGAACATAACGGGCAAGCGGAACGGAATCGCCGGCAGACGGCTCACGGAAACCGGTCTCGTGCGGCGGTCTGCCCGACGGTACCGACATCGGAATCAGTTGTAAAACCCGCAACTCTTTCAGTTTCGTTCCCGCCGGCAGCGGACGAAGCGATTCATACACGTTCACAATCGAAAGCGTTCCCTGCGGAAGCGTATCAATTTTATCACGCATCGTTGCCACATAAGGCTGCGGTTCAATGTCCGCAGAAATTTGCTGCGGCGGGGCAGGCGGAGTCGGACGCGGCATAACCGGAATCGGCGAATTACAGCCGATTTCCGGGTCGCGGTAAATCAATTCCTTGTTGCCGAAAGCGTCAACAAGATAAATCCCGTAACCGCCCCGATAATACTGTTTGTTACGCCACTCAACGCCCGTCTCCTTATTCAGCGCAAAATCCGCAACGGCAAGATAATAATTTTCCGACAGCGGATACGGCGCACCATAAATCTGTTCACCGCCCTGCGATTCGGGGAAGTCAACGTCCGGTGTCAAACGTTTGACCGGTGCCATTACGTCGTCATCTTTGACACGCGGGTCAACGAGAACGAGCGAACCGTAAGCCTGCCCGTGATGCGGTGCTGCTGTGGCAGCGAACTTCGGCGAATCAGGTACCATCCGGCAATCGAGTTCCATATCAGCCCGCTTTGTCCGCGGCGAAAAGTTGCCGTGAACGTGCCGGGAGTCCCTCCCGTCAAGCGATGTAACCCAGGGATGATGTGCAATGCAGCCCCAGCGGTCGGGATAATCCCAACGGGTGTAAAGAATACGCCCCTCGTGTGTTACCGTCGGCTGCCATTCGTTCGTTTCGTGATAACTTAAACAGCGGATTTGCGAACCGTCAGGATTCATATCAAAGAGCGTGTACGTCGGACATTCCCGACCGCAGCGCAGATAACCGCCGCGCCGTTCGGTGATGAACGCCATCCGGTCATTCGGCAGCCAGCACGGGTCAAAGTCATTCCACGTCCCGTCGGTAATTTGTTTCAAACCGCTGCCGTCAATGCCGCACGTGAAAATATGAAACGAACGTCCTTCGTGCCAATGCCCCTTACTGGGGTCGGTATGAAAACGCTGTTTCGTGTCACCCTGACATTCGACATAAGCGAAAGCCAACTTTCGGGCATCGAACGAAATATCCGGCGAAAGGAATGAACCGGTTGTTAGTTTCTGCCCTGCCAAACGTCCCGATTCGACAACGGCATTTTCCAATAAGTTGCGGACTTCCGGTACTTTACCGGCAGCGAACGCTTCCGGCTCCATTTTAAGTACAAAAACTCCGCCGCCGGACGGAAGATTGATGCCGTAATACTGGTCGCACATATGATTGTACGTTCCCCGATGTTTTTTGACAAACAGCAATTCCTTAAAATTTTTCAGGAGCGGATTGGAAAATGCCGCCTGCCGCCGGAGTTCGCAGACTTTCAGATACTGTGCAAAACGCTTTTGCTTTTCTGTTACAGGAATGTCCGCTGCCGCATCGCACAATTCATTGAAGTTGCGGTTAAACCGGTCAGCACGTAAATCGTCTATCAACGCCTTTGTTCTGCGCAGAACGGTATCCAGCGGGTCGCGGTCGCCGTTGAGAATCAGCGATTCCTTGTTGAATGTTTCGTCGGCAATTTTATCGAACCGGGCTTTGTTCTGAATATCCCGAACGAGCCGGAGGTATTCATCGGCGTACTCTGCATCGGCAGTTGCTGCCGCATCGCCGAGTTCTGCCAGCAGCCGTTCACGTTCGATTTCCGCTTTACCGGCTTTCTTGGCAGCGAATTGGGCTTTATCGCAGAGAACCTCGATTTCCGCTGCGGAGGCAAACTGATTACCGCTGTGTTCGGACAGAACTTTGAGAACAAGATAGCGTCCGGTGACGGGTTCGGCAAAGTCAATCCGTTTCGGCGATTTACCTTTGGGGAGTTCGCCTTTGGCAACAGCGGCTTGTGTATCGTTGAGATGATTGGCAGCGGCGTTCGACCATTCGTCTCTGATAAAAATTTCATAATTTTTAATATCGCCGTTTTCGCTGTTATCGTTTCGGGGCGTGATGACGAGACCTTTGAGCGGATAGGATTTTTTCAGGTCAATGGTCAGCGTTTGGGGCAATTTGGCGGGCGTTCCGGTGAATCGGCTGTGCCACATTGTTTTTGCGTTGCCGTCCATAGCCTGATAGGGTTCATATCCGTTTTGTTCGCTATCGGCGGTAATGAGTACCTCGACGGGAGCCGCAGCCCTGCAAACGGCGGGGCAAACACCGAACAGCGATACGGTCGTCAACAGGGTCATTAACGCATTGAAACAGTCTGATTTACGGTACATTGCTCTTCTCCGGTAAAGTCTTTTAACACCATTATACGCTATCGGAGCGAAAAAGTACATATAGCCAACAACGATCAGGATTTTGTAAAGCGGGGACGTTATTTGAGGTTCCCCATAACACCTATTTCCCTTCCCAATAAAACCGCTGTCAGCGTACCAACTCTATCGTGCCGACTTTATAACGGCGTGCGCCGTCTTCGGATACCGTATCGGAAACAAGCGGCAATGCAATTTGCGGCGTGCCGTCACACATTCCAACCGATACATAGACATCATACACACCCGGCTGCGTTGACGGTCCAAAAAGAGCAATGCGGAATTCGCTCTTGACCGATTTTTCAACCGCCTTTTCCGGCAGGGCAACCGGCAGCGTTTTGACATCAAACGAATCTTCGGTTAACACCGAAACGATTCCGCCGTCCTTGTCTTTGAGCGTCAATGCCGGAAATCCGCCGCCGTAACACGGGGCAACTCCGGTATTCGCCCAAATCCAATCCACAGCAAACGGCACACCCATTTTAACCTGTGCCGGATAACGCAATTCCCGAAGTTGCAAACGGTAACCAAGCCGCCGGTTTATCTGCTCTATCGTCTTGACGTTCTCTTTAAGAAACTCGTCGGGCCACCAGTGTATCGACATATAACTGGCGTGATGGTCTTCAACCGACTTGAGAAGCAAATTGCCGTCCCAAGCCTTTCTATTGACTGACGAACGAAAATGCTCGTGTTCGAGAATCACCGGCAGCGTCCGCCAAAACATATCCGCCATTTCGGCGTGATACCAACTGCGCGGCGGCGGTTGAACCAAAATACTGTCGTCCCGAAACGCCACTCCCTGCGATAAAGCATATTCCATAGCGGGCCACGGTCCCTCCCGCTTGCTGTCTCCCGATATATCATCGCTGATGCTGAGCAGCGTATCGGGAAAATACTTCTTATGCAAATCGATATGAATTCGGGATATTTTGTCCGATTCCTCTTGCGAAAGTTTCTGGTCAAAGCCCGTATGTCCTTCGCCCCACATACCGAATGTTCCGACATCGATAAACGCCGTATTCGCATTGCCGTTGTACCGTTTGCCGGCAGCAGCGAGAAAATTGCCGAGTTTTTCGAGAAACACGGGGTCGTCATAGACTGGTGCCCAATGTGCGCCGTCTTCTGCCGGTCCTTTTCCGAAGTTAAAACGCACGCCTTTGGCACCGGCTTTCTGCACCCACTCCGGCGTTGCCAAACCGCCTTCGCAGCACGTAAAACGGAATGCCGCTTTTTCCCTTTGGCAATCCAGCGCTGTGCCGGTGTATCGACAAGAGCCCAGTTAAACTTGCCTTCTTCCGGTTCGAGGTAAGCCCAAGACAGCCGCAGATAGACCGTTGAACAGCCTGGAAAACTGTCAAGAGAATCGGACGGGGCTAATCGTGCGCCGTAATAGTCCGTACTGTTGGAATAAAAGTGCATTGTCCAGCCCATACCGGGATTGATTAACGCCTCACCGTTATCGGCGGGACGCACAACAATATCCGCCGCAAAAACACCCGATAGCGTCAATGTGATTGTAACAATAAGCAAAAAATAACGCACCATAGACATTTGTTTTGGACAGTTTTCAAAAGCAGATTCTAACAAAAACAAAGTATATCAACAAGGATGCTGTACGGCAGATATAATATTCAGCGGTACGGCACATAACACGCTTTGGCATTGCCGGGGTACGTTATCATTATGCCGCCGGTAATTAATTTTGTCTCATATCCTTCTCCAGTGAGCGGCACAAGCGGGGGCAGCGTTTTGTTCGCTATCCGTTCCTGCCCCAATGCAATCGACAAACCGAGATACGTCATTTCGCATTGCGTCCGTTCCAGTGCCAAAAGTTCCATTGCATCGGGAATCACTTTGAGTAAATCTTTACTAACGGAATACTCGCTGCCCATCTGTGCTTTTAATTCCCGTAATACCGGCTGCCGCTGATAATACGGTAATTCACAAGAGTCGATGATGACATTAATCGCCCGCTCAAAAACGTTCTTATCCTGTTTCTCTGCATCAGTAACCTGATAAACACGCAGTCCTTCGGTTTTGTATTCCGCAAAGATGTCTTTGTCTTTCGTCCACCGGTCAAGTTGCTGACGTAAAATTTCGTGTAATTCGGTGTAATGTTTTTGCGCTGTCTTGGGATGGAGCAGAACGTCTTGTAGAGCGGGAAGCGTTTGTAAGCGGATTTTTGCTGCTGCTAACCGGCAATCGTACTGACCGGCACTGCAAAGTTGCTGCGAAAGTTGGAGTATGTATTGCAACGCTTCGGCGGCTTGGTCAACACTGCCGCGCTGCAGCGCACGTTTTGCCGCAGCCCGCTCGGTTTTGCAATAGTGTTCTGCTGTGAGCGTTACCGCCGGACTTGCCGGAGAAGCGAAGCGGAGATTTTCATCAAGACCCTGCCGCACCGCATCGCGTTTTTCCTTGGTACGCTGCAAAACACCGTCGATGTCCGCTGCATTACCGCCGTCAAGCAATTCGAGTTCGCCCTTGTTGGCGTTGTAGACGGCAAAGTTTTTTTGCAGAATGTCGCCGAGTCCGGCTGCCGTACAAGGGACACAGAATATTGCACAGAGAACGGCAGCGCAGAAGAACAATACTGTTTTTGTTACTGTATTACAAGCGTCCGTGAAGTTCATAAGGCTCTGGACAGGCATCTTATGTGTTTTGAGCGATTTTCTGACAATTTTTAGGATATTTTCTTTTCGGTGATTGAAACAGAATCCGCATTCCTTTAATCTAAGCGCAACATAAAGGTTTGTGAAGCACAACCATTAAACTTTGCAAGCCTTCTGCTGGCAAGACCAATCGGCGCAGGCTCTCCAGCCGTCAATAAGTATGGTCGAAAAACCGGGGGCGGCGCATCAATTCGGAAATAGACTTGACATTGTAGGGAACCTTAATTTTTTTGAGATGACTTGGGCGATACGTTTGACATCCCAACGTTCCTTATTTTACATACTGCTACGGTCGGGATATTGTTGAAAAACATTATGCAAATCACAGTATAAGCGTATAAACCCACAAACAAATACCCAAATTCACAATCGCAAATACTGCCCAATTATTTGAAGGCAATCTGACCATTAACAAACATATAGACAGATGCTATTATACAAATCAAAGGCAAACAACGGACATACAGTACCTAGCAACATAAAAAAGGCGATATTGAAATAAACCTTATTTTTTGTGCCTGTCTTTTTTGATTCCGCAACGCAAATTTCATTAGCGGATTGTATGTGATTCCTATTCGGTCCGAAGCAGCCATAAAACTGCATATTTATAAAGCATTTGGATATGCGGAATATAGAAACTCCGCTATCATTCCTGTCTTATCAACATTGTTAATAACACCTCCGCCGATTGTAACACCACCGTGTCATACGCCCACACCGTTTGGTGTTGATTGAGGCGATAAACACTTGCAAAAGCCGAAATTTCAAGTGTAACGAGTACACACGAATAACTTCTTTTTTGTAAATGTTTAGAAAATGTCATTTCATTTATTTTCAGCATTGACGGCAGCATCTGCCTCTTGTTCGATTTTCTTCTTCACTTGTAACTGGGCTTGCGCAATTTTCGCAAGATAGGCTGCCTGCAAAACTTGCAATTTTTCACTTTGCAGCGTCAAATCTCTTATTGCGGTTTCATACTCTTTGAGTGTTTTATTGACGGCTTCGCGGTTCTTCTGCATTGCCTCCGCCCGCTTTTCCTCCATCGCAATATCCTGCTGCATTTTGTTGTTTTCCGAATCCGATGCTTTGGCAGCCTCTTGACTCGTTTGAATGTACGAGTTCAATGTCTCTCTGGTGTTGTTTAATTCGCTTCGTTCCTTCAAGACATAATCTAATGCCACAGCAGCATCCCGCCGTTTGTCTGGGTCTCCGTCAGTCTCATTGCTGGCAACATCTTTCGGCGGCGAGAGCATCAGCGTCCATTTCGCCTTGTCTGCATTCCGGATATCCTGAATTTCGTCATCGCTCAACGGGTCGGCAGTCACCAGCGATACCTGATAAGCGTTTTGTTCTGTTCCGTTTGCATCGTGATATTTTGTCGGCATAGGAGCCGAAGTTACCGTAAAACGTCCGAGAAAGAAGACGCTGTTTTGCTCCTCATTGTTTTGTCCGCTGCCCTCCTTAAAAGCATAGACAACCCCTTTTAATGCGTCCGGCACTGCTGTAACGGCATTCGCTCCCGCACCGACAAGCGGTTCGGTGATAACGAGTAAAACCTCAACTTGTTGCAGCGGTTTGACGCTGCGGGTATCGGCTCCGTCAATGGGTTTCGGCGGAAGCGTGCGGATTTTAACGGATTCTTCCGCTTCCGATACGATACAGTTGTGCCAACTGCGTCCCCGCTGCGACAGTTGGACGGTTAATTTACTGCGAAGTTCCTCGAAACTCAATTCGTCATCGGCTTTTTCCGTTACGTTTTTTCTCGGAGCGGTGCCGTCTTTAATTTTGACGATGCCGGATTCCGCTTGTTCGATTTTTCCTTGAAGCGAATCCTCTGTTTTTAAGCCGGTGCCGCGAATTTTCAGTTCGACGGCTCCCAAAAGAAGAACGGCAAGGACAAGTCCGGTAATACAACCGATAAAAATTTTGTTCCAGAGATTCATAGACCGGCACTCAGATTAGGAGGGTACAATTCTTCACAAACGAATTTATATTGATTATCAGGAAACGTGTCAAGAGGAAATCCGTCCGCACCAAACGCCGCAGCCGCAGCCGAGTTTACCGCCGCCGGATGACGGGATATTCATTAAAAACTCTGATGCGGTGAATTCCGTCTTTTGGTCTATTTTTGCTCTTTGCAGCATTGTTTGCAATGCTGCCGTATCTAAACCCTCCGTATGTGCTGTCAATAACAAAAACGCCGGTCTTTCATTCAACAAGCGGGCGATGTCTTCTAACAGCGGCGGAAGGTCTGCCGCAATTTTCCACGCTTCGCCTTTGACCCCGTGTCCGTAACTCGGCGGGTCGAGAATCACCGCATCGTACCGGCATTCCCGCTTTAATTCCCGCTTGACAAACTTGCGGACATCTTCGACAATAAAACGTATCGAATGGATTCCGTTCAAGGCAGCATTGTGCTTCGCCCTGTCAACGATTCCTTTTGCCGAATCGACGTGAACGACTTCGGCGAACGGTGCTGATTGGGCTGCGGCTATGGAACTGCCGCCGGAATAGGCGAACAGGTTCAAAATCCGAATGTTACCTTGTCCGCTGTTATACCTGACTGCGGCGAGTTTATTCCAGTTTAGTATTTGTTCGGGAAAAACGCCGACGTGACCGGAGGGTGTACAGCGTATTTCGAGGCGGACGGCTCCGAAGTCAACAATTTGTTTCGGCACGGACGTTGACCATTTGCCGTCAAATCGGGCATCGGCTTTGTGCCAAAGCACCGGTTTCCGCTGCCGGTTATCCGCCGCCGGACAAGGACGGTCTAAAACCAGTGTTCCGAACCGCTCCAACCGCCGTCCGTTGCCGAAATCAATAAGTTCGTAATCCATTGCCCTGAATTTGACTCTCCAAAGTATAACAACAATGTATAACAACAATGATGTTGAAAAACCAACTTTATTACGGCGATAATTTGGAGGTGCTGCAAAAGTACATAGCGGACGAGTCAGTTGACTTGTGTTACGTTGACCCGCCGTTTAACAGTCAGCGGAATTATAACCAGATTTATAACAATGTCGGGCGGGACGATATTGCTCAATCCCAAGCGTTTGTCGATACGTGGACTTGGGGTATGACCGCTGAAATCCAACTTGATGAATTACGCAAAAATCCATTCCATCACAGCGAACTTGTTGAAACGGTTCTCGGCTTTGAGCGGATACTCGGAAAAGGGAGTTTGCTTTCGTATCTTGTTAATATGGCGGTGCGGTTCGCCGAAATATGGCGGGTACTGAAACCGGCGGGCAGTTTTTATGTCCATTGCGACCC
>JAITOZ010000130.1 GCA_031289675.1 Planctomycetaceae bacterium | reverse complement strand
AGTTTGCCTTCCGTATGGGAGCGCAAATCGAAATCGCCGCGATGAGCGATTCCTTCGAGTTCGCCGTATTCTCCCGGCGGCAGAAACGGAAACTGATACTCAATGTCTGCCGTTCCGCAAGAATAGTGCGATAATTCGTCGGCATCGTGTTCCCGTAACCGTAATCGATCACCGGCAAGTCCCATTTCGACGTACCACGCAAACCGCCGGTCGCGCCAATATTTGTACCATTGCGGCGATTGGCTCGGATGACAGAAAAACTCAATTTCCATCTGTTCGAATTCCCGGCTTCGGAACGTAAAGTTACGCGGCGTAATTTCGTTTCGGAAACTTTTTCCGACTTGGGCAATGCCGAACGGCACGCGAACCCGTGTGCTGTCGCAGACGTTTTTGAAGTTGACGAAAATGCCTTGGGCGGTTTCGGGACGCAGAAACGAAGCGTCTTCATCACCGCCGAGTGCGCCGATGGTCGTTTTGAACATCAGGTTAAACTCGCGCGGTTCGGTCAGCGTACCGATATGTTTAGCATCGGGACCGAGAACGTTTTCGAGCGACGGCAATTTTGAGACGGCTTGGATTTCGCCGTCCCATTGGAGCGTTTCGAGGTCTTTCTTTCGCAGACCGAAAAACTTGAGGGCGGCTTCGTCAAGGAAGGACTGCGTATTTTCGGTTTCCATTGTTGTAATGAAAATTTTCATTTCGACACCAGGCGCACCGTCTTCGCCTCGTTTTTTGCCGGTTACATAGCGTCCGATGACGTGGTCGTATCGGTAGCGTTTTTTTGATTCGCGGCAATCGACCATGTAATCGTGAAAGAGGTCGTAATGTCCGCTGCACTTCCAGACTTGCGGGTGCATAATAATCGTGCAGTCGAGACCGGTCATTTCGTAAGTACCGGGAGCGTCTTTTGGAGCGAGGAGTTCGTTATGGTTCATTACCATATCGTTCCACCAAGCGTCTTTGACGTTTCGTTTGAGAAGAACGCCGAGGGGACCGTAGTCCCAAAAGCCGTTGAGACCGCCGTAGATTTCGGACGACTGAAATAAAAAACCGCGCCGCTTGCACAAAGCGACAAGTTGTTCCATCTGCATAAAAATATCGTGTTTGTAATCGCTAATTTAGTGTTTGAATCTCGATTTTTGTCCCGCAGGGGTTATCAATCTGTCGGTAAAAAAATGTTCTCCGTCTCCCTTTTTTTGTTTCACTCCGTTAGAGGCAGACAATTATCGCTACGGATTTTACAACGTCCGTCTCGGTAATTTTTCTCTGACATATTCATTAAAAGATTCCGTTAACAATTCCCGCCGTGTCTTCCAAAAATCATCTGCCCGCTCAACATCCCAAAGTTCTTTGTTCAACGGAATACATTGCGATTCCAAATAACTTTCCTTTATCTGTACAAGATATGTTGACGGCGCAGCATCGCCGATTGACCGATTGGTTTCGCTCGAAATAAAGGCAAAGTTTGCAATCGTGTCGGAATGCCGCCGCTCTTCCTTTGAGAACCCTGCCCGCGGCAAAATGTGATGTTGGTCAATATCATTATTGACGAGCGACTTTGAACCGGTAAAGAAGTCCTTGCAACCTCGATGACGGCAAGCAAGGTAAGCCGCAAATAATGCACCGCGGTCTTGTAAATAACCGCCGAAATTCGCTGGCGTAACCGTTAAGTTCTGCCGCCGTTGACGAAGATTTTTTAACAACGCTCCAATCGGGTCTGATGTCTTGCACGCTTGAAGGTCTTGGTCTAATGCCGTTTCCGATGAACCGCTATAACGGTGAAATATGGATGCTAATGCTATCCAACCCGCTAAACCTTCTACATCTCTGTCGCTTACCGACCACTTGTCAAAGAGAACAATCGCTGGCACTAACAAAGAAGCAGAACGAAGTAATTCCATATCTTGTAAGCCGAATTGGTTCAGCACAAAATTGATCACTTTTTCTGTTGCTTTTTGCGTTTTCTCCCACGCTTGTTTTACATCCTTTGTTTGTAATGTGCGCAATAGTACATGTGAGCGGGTATCAGGATTAGCGATAAAACCACAGACACGAAAAAGGTGCATTTGATTGATGCGGTCAAATCCTCGTATGTGTAATTGATCAATGAACGGCACAACATTGTCAGCAATTAATCCACTGTGTTTTGCGGCAACATCGGCAGCGGCAATCTCATCGAGTTTCAGTTTTGTTCCCTGTTGATTGATACGTTGGAAAGCAAGTTTCGCTTCATCGGCAGTATGTCCTTCCATTATGACTACTGGAACTTCATAATCAAGAATGTTTCGCAGGTTATCGCAAGTATCTTCGATTTTATCGTTGCGGATACGCTGGCGGATTTTTCGATATTCTTCTTTATCAAGAATTTCTGCAACATAAAGCCAATCATTGGATTGTTTTGTTGCCGCATTTTCGAGTTGAAATTCTTCGTCTGTCGGATTGAACACAACGGCAATTTCGCCGTCAATGATTTTTGTAAGCGTTGTAACCCGCTGTTGTCCATCGATAAGCCAATGTGTTCTGCCGGACGTTTTTTTCTCCGTTGAACGCGAACGAACAGATTCGTTACTCTCCCACATCAGTAAAGCAGAAATCGGGAAATTACGGTATAGAGAATCAACCAATTTTGGTGCTTTGCCCGGTTTCCAAACATAACCGCGTTGAAATTCAGGAATGGTCAGTCGTCCTTGCTTGAATTGTTCAACGAGTTCGGATACTTTTACTCTGTCAATTTTGAGACGTTTTGTCGGCATTATTTTAGAACGGAATAATTATGATAGACAAGCGATGTCATTCTAACATAAATTTTATTTTTTGAAAACTACCCAGCCGTTGAGACCGCCGTAAATTTCGGACGACTGAAATAAAAAAACGGAAGCACAGACAAAAACGCAAGTTTCAGCGAAGTTTATGCAACGAAACACTTTTTCTTCTGTTGCAATGCCTAAAAAACCCCGCGCCGTTGCCCGTGAACAGAACGCCTGTTCGCAACTTTCTTACTCCGAAATCGGTGATAGCACGTCAATATAGATAATAAGTCACCCATCTCCGATTTTTTTGTATTTTCCCCGCCGATGTCCAAAGCGATTCGGGTCGTTTGCCTTGAGCATTTCTTCGTAAGCGGAAAAATTGCCGTTGAACCAAGCAACTTTACCGTCTCCCTCAAAAACCAAAAGATGCGTACAAATCCGGTCAAGAAAAAACCGGTCGTGCGAAATCACCATCGCACAGCCGGAAAATTCAATAAGAGCCTGTTCCAACACCCGCATCGTATTGACATCCAAATCGTTCGTCGGTTCGTCAAGCAACAGTAAGTTACCGCCGCTTTTCAATAATTTCGCCAAATGCACCCGGTTGCGTTCTCCGCCGCTGCATTGTCCCGTCAATTTTTGCTGCTGCGTTCCCCGAAAATTAAAACGTGAAACATAAGCCCGGCTGTTCATGCGCATCGTTCCCAATTCGACCATATCCTTACCGTCCGTAATTTCCTCGAAGACGGTATTCTCGTCGTTCAAAGCGTCGCGGTGCTGGTCAACGTATGCCAGCCGAACCGTCGAACCGAGTTCCAGCGTACCGCCACCCGGTTTTTCCTCGCCGATAATCATTCGGAACATCGTTGTTTTGCCCGTACCGTTCGGACCGATAATTCCAACAATTGCCCCGCGGGGAACATCGAACGAACAAGCGTCAATCAAGACCGTGCGGCTGCCGGCAATGTCAAATCCCTTCGTTACGTTTTTGAACGACAACACTTTGTCGCCGAGTCTCGGTCCCGGTGCGATTTGAATAATCGTATCGCTTTTGTCGTCCAGCGTTTGCTGCGATGCCAGTTTTTCGTAAGCATCGACACGGGATTGGTTTTTTTGCAGCCTGCCTTTGTGTGCCATCTGAATCCAATCGAGTTCTCGGCGCAGTGTTTTTTGCCGCTGTGATTCCTGTTTTTCTGCAACCCGTAAAAGTTCCGCCTTTTGAGCAAGCCACGAGGAATAATTACCTTCAAACGGAATTCCCCGTGTGTTTTCCAATTCGAGAATCCACTTTGTGATATTGTCCAAGAAATATCGGTCGTGCGTTACAATAATGACGGTTCCCTGATAATCACGCAGCGTTCCTTCGAGCCAATGGACGGTTTCGGCATCGAGATGGTTCGTCGGTTCGTCGAGGAGCAGCAAGTCGGGCTTTTCGAGCAGAGCCATACAGAGAGCGACACGGCGGCGTTCTCCGCCGGATAATTTTCGGACAAGAGCATCGTCCGGCGGCAGTACCAATGCATCGGCAGCAATGTCAATAGTTCGGTCGAGTTCCCAGCCGTTGACCGCATCAATCTCCTCTTGGAGTTTGCCCATCTTTTCCATCAAAGCGTCAAAATTGTCCGCTTGGTCAGGGTCGCTCATTGCGGCGGCAATTTCATTGTATGCATCAATTTTTTCTCGAATCGCTGCAACGGCGGTCAAAAGGTTTTCCCGTACGGTTGCGTCTAACATCAATTCCGGTTCTTGGGCAACGTATTTGACTGTCATTCCTTTAGTCAGAAGCGTTTCGCCGTCAATGTCGGTGTCGATCCCCGCCATAATTTTGAGAAGCGTCGATTTGCCTGAACCGTTTTCGCCGACGATGCCGATTTTCGCCCCGTAATAGAACGATAGATTGATATTGGAGAGAACCGTTTTTTCGCCGTACCGTTTCGAGACACGGGACATTTCAAAGATAAAATGCGGAGCCATAATAATAAAATTGCGCTAGTCAAATGCGAGCGTGAATTATCTTTGAAAATAGAAAAAATTCAAGGTACGTCTCTCCGCACAGATGTTCGACCGGTCAGAGAGTATAGCCGTTATTTGTCTGCGGTGTTCGATGAGTGTGTAGAGAGTTCTAGCGTAGGACGGCACAGAATATCATTGACAATATCCGTGCGAACCTAGACAATGGGCGGCAGAGAGTCCGTCATTACAATTATCTGTCTCAATGAGTCCCCGAAATTCTCAACCGCTGCCGATGTCTGCCGAAGAAATGAATTCCCGCGGTTGGAATAACGTTGACGTTGTCTTCGTTACAGGAGACGCTTACGTTGACCATCCGTCATTTGCCGCTGCTCTGCTGGCACGCGTTCTCGAAGCCGGCGGTCTCCGCACCGGTATTCTTGCACAGCCTGATTGGCACAGTGCAGAAGCGTGGAAAACCTTCGGAGAACCGAATCTGGCGTTCTGCGTCAGTGCCGGTAATATGGATTCGATGCTCAACCATTATACCGCCAACCGCAAAGTCCGAAACACTGATGCGTACAGTCCCGACGGAAAAACCGGTTTGCGTCCCGACCGTGCGACGCTCTCGTATTGCCAACGTGCCAGAGAAGCGTACCCCGGCGTTCCCGTGATTTGCGGCGGTATCGAGGCGAGTTTGCGGCGGCTGACACATTACGACTATTGGAGCGATAAAGTTAGACGGTCGATTGTTCTTGATTCCAAAGCCGACCTTCTGGTGTACGGGATGGGGGAAACTCCCTTGCTTGAAGTGATATGCCGTCTGAAAAACGGCGAACCGGCAGAAAAAATACGTGATGTACGCGGTACGGCATACCGGTTGAAACAGTCGGAGGATTTACCGGAAGAATCGGCAACGGTTATTCACCTGCCGAGCCACGAAGAGGTCGAGGAAGATAAATCGCAGTTTGCCAAGATGACGCGGCTTATTTACGAAAACCTTAATCCGTATCTCGGTATCACGATGGTGCAAGAACACGCATTGGAAGCGGTCGTTGTCAATCCGCCGTCTTTACCGATGCCGGCAGACGAGTTAGACCGGATTTATTCTTTACCTTTCACAAGGCAGCCGCATCCGTCTTACGGCAAGGGCAAGATACCGGCTTGGGAAACAGTCAAGGACTCCATCCAGATTCACCGCGGCTGTTTCGGCGGCTGCACTTTTTGTTCGCTTGCGGCACATCAGGGAAAACTGATTCAAAGTCGGAGTGCGGATTCGGTTGTTACAGAAATTAAAGGAATGAGTAATGCCGCATCCGGTACAGAAAATAAATTTCAAATCAATAAGACGCAAATCGTTTCCGACCTCGGCGGTCCATCGGCAAATATGTACGCACTCGGCTGCAAGAACGCAGCAACAATGAAAATATGCCGGCGGCTCTCGTGTCTCTCTCCTACGCTTTGTCCTCACTTAAAGACAGACCATTCGGAACTCATCAGGCTGATGCAGACCGTTCGGAAATTGCCGAATGTCGAAAAGGTTTTGATTGCTTCCGGTGTGCGGACGGACTTGGCTCTGTGTGATGAACGCTACATTAAAGAATTGACGCAGCATCATACCGGCGGACATTTGAAAACGGCACCGGAACAGACAGACGAAGCGGTATTGAAACTGATGAATAAGCCGCCGATAGAGAATTACGATACTTTCTGTACAAAATTTGCGGAGTTCAGCAAAGCGGCCGGCAAGGAACAATATCTTGTTGCGTACTTGATGGCAGGATTTCCCGGAACAACATTGAATGCGGCAGTTGATGCGGCGGTGTATATGAAGACGCACCGTATCCGCAGCGAACAGGTTCAGGAGTTTATACCGTCTCCGTTTGCGTTGGCAACGGCGATGTATTATACGGGTTTGAATCCGATAACAGGGCAGCCTGTCTACGTTCCGCGCCGGTTGCGGGAACGGCGGCTGCAAAAGGCTTTATTGATGTATGATGACCCGAACAATTATCACGATGTCAAGTCGGCGTTAAAGGAGGCGAATCGGAGCGATTTAATCGGAAACGCACCAGAGTGTTTAATTAAAGCGTATCCGCCGAAAATACTGTCGATGCGGCAGACTTCCAAAGTGAAGCGGCTGGAGCGGCAAAATGTCCGCGATAAAAAAATAAAAGAAGACCGGCGAAAATTTTACGAGGAACTGCAAAAACAAGAGGAACTTAATGGACGCAAAAAACTTTTCGGGTCAGGCAGCAGTCAGCGGTCTCACTAATAGACCAATTTTTGTTTGAAAATTGTTTTCTAACGATAGGGGTAACGGTCTGGTCTGCTGTACAACATCAAACCGGAAACCATACAATCTACCTCCGTTTCCATTCCGCAATTTGGTTGAGCAGTGCTGCAATGTCCCGAAAACCGTAATCCATTGCGGCAAGTTGGTGTCCGTATTTTTCTGCCGTCTCATAGTCTTTGAGTGCCGCCGCCAACTTGACCGTCTGATACAATGCCTTTTTTTTACTCTCTCCCGCCTCCAATTTTTCTACCGCCTCCCGATAGTGCGTCATCGCTAACTTGTACTGCTTAATCAGTTGGAAGCACTGTCCCAAAGCAAACAAACAATCGCCAGCAACAGCTGTCTCCGCTTTTGCCGTTTGAAATTCTGTAATCGCTTCTTTTATCTTGCCGTCTTTGATAAGCAGCAAACCGTAATCGTAACGATAACCGGAATGATTCGGATTCATTTCTATGCGGTGTATCGTCAGTTCCCGTTTCTTCGCCTCATATTCGTTCCGTTTAACAAGAAACGTTTCCTTGACCGATTCGCTTTTTTCTTGTTCGTAGAGCGTTTTTAATTCCACGACTTCCTGCTGTAACCGGCGTTTCTGCGCATCAAGAAGCCGTTCAACGAAACTCGGTTCGTTTTCCGATATTTTCACAGCGCGGGTCAGCACTTCTTCAACATTCGTCAAATCAGAGATTTGATAATAATACTGTGCTAACTCAAGATAATTGGCTAAATCTGCCGGATGACGTTTGATACGGCGTTCGATTTGCTGCGGTACGGTCAAATGCCGTCCCATTGCGTCTTCGTCATCCGGAATCGCCGCCGCTGCCGCATCTTTGATATGTCCCGCGTCGCCGCTGCGGTATTTACCGCGATGAATCGTCATATCGACAGTCAATTCCTGCCGAAGAAGAAGTATATCGTGGTCTGTCGGACGCACTTTGAGTACCCTGTTAACACAAGCCAATGCGCCTTCGTAGTCGGCAATGTTCTTTAATGCCGAAGCACAGACCGTATTTGCTTCAATATTGTCCGGTTCTGTTTCGACGGCAGTACGGTAATACTCGACAGCAACATCAAAGTGTTTGAGTTTTTCGCAGGTATCACCGGTTTCCAGCAAGGCTTGGACATCCCAGGGATTATGCCGTAAAGCCTCAATACCCGCTTTGAAACGCTGCTGCGGTTCCGAGCCTCGCAGCGACAAACTTGTCGATACGGCGGCTTTTTTACCCCTGGTGAGCAGCGAGTTGCCGCCCTTGCGTTTTTTATCGCCGTATTTTTTTCTCAGATTGGCGAGAAAAGTTTTGAAATAGAGCGGATTGCCCGGGTCGCCGAGAACGCACTCGGAAAAATAGATGTTATCCGCATATTCGTAATTGCCTTTGGTCATTTGCTCGTTCCCGCAGGTAAAAAGTTGCTGCAAACGTTCATCCATAATAATTCACAAATGTAAAAATCTGTTTCCCGACACAGAATCAAAGTGTCTTTGCTAATGTTTCGACCAGTTCCGTTATCATTGCTTCGGTATGCGTTGCGAAAACGGCTATTCGTAAAGCCCCCTGCGACCCCAGAGCAATGTTTCGCGGCAGATAAGCAATCAAAATACCCCGCTGCGACAGTTCCTTTTGAATCCGTTTCATATTCGCTGCCGCACCAAGCGTTAAAATCACCGCAGGCAGAGCAGCGGAATACAGCGTATCTGGGATGTCCAAACCGATACTGCGCAGTTTCGATTTTATCAAAGTGACGTTCTTATGCAACCGCTGCCGCAAATTACTTTCGGCAAGAATAGCGAGCGACTTTGCCGTTGCCGCCGCTATCGGTGTCGGCGGTGCGCTGGCAGCAAAATAAACGCTGCTGTGGTCTTTGAGACGCTGTATAAAAGCCGCACTGCCCGGAATCACCCCGCCGCAGCCGCCTGCCGCCTTGCTCAAAGAGAACGTTAAATATAACGGAATAGCCGCAGAATAAACGGTATCGTCCGTTTCCCAATCCCCGTTCCAGTCGTCCGGCGTTTGATTGACTGCCGAAGCGTCCAAACCGAAATGTTCCAGCGTTCCCCGCCCCGTGTTGCCGAGAATACCGAAACCATGCGCATCATCAACCCAAAGCGAAGCACCGGCGTAGCCGGCAAGAAGGACGGTATATTCGTTGAGCGGTGCCGCTGTCCCGTGCTGTGCAAATACTCCGTCCGTCAGAACGATAGGACGCTCGTGTAATTGGAGATTTGCATCCAGTTTTTTCTTCAAATCGTCCGTGTCCCGATGCCGAAAGGTTATCGGAATGCAGCGTTTTTTTCGGATGCGTTTGGCGGACTCGAACAAGGAATAGTGCGATGCCTCGTCAATGAAAATACGGTCAAACGTTTTTTCCAGCGATTCGAGCATCATCAGATTAGCGGCATAACCTGATGCGGTGTAGAGAGCGTGTTCGGTTCCGAACATTTCGGCAATCCGGCGTTCGACCTCAAAGACCGGCGGTGAAGTAAAAGCCGTGCGGGACGTTGCCGTGCCGACTCCGTAGTGCAGAACCGATTCGCAGGTTGCCGCCAGTACCTCAGGGTTCGCTTGCAAACCGAGATAACCGCTGCCAGCAAAATAGAGATAGACCTTACCGGCAATGGTTATCATTGCGTCGGGCGGTCCATCGAAACTGAATGTTTCTTCGATGGCGGCTTGCGCCGCCGTTTTGGGAACGGAAATGTTACGTTCCGGTGCATCATAGAGGGTAAAGTGCGGCATTGGCAGTTTTGTATTAGAGTTATTTTTAACGGCGAAAATCGCAAAAGACGTAAAATACAACGGCTTCGCAGAGCATAACGTTTTTGCTTTGGTGAGGCAAGAGCGAACGGAATAGACGGGAATTGACACCCCAAGGGCTGTAATGTACAATAGGGGGGAGAATTAGAGTTTTGCCCCGAAAATATGTCTGACGTATTTGACCTGAAACGGATAAAACGGTTGGTTGAGTTGATGAAGGAGAACGCTCTGTCGGAACTCGATATTCAACAGGGCGGTCTGCGGGTACAACTTAAACGGCAAGCAGAGGTACGGATTCCGCAGCCGGAAGTCCGGCAGTATGAACACAGCGTCATTGCCCCCCGGTCTTTCGGCGTTTCTGCGGTTTCGCCGCCGGCTGCTGTACCGCCGGCAGTTCCCTCGCTGCCGCCGAATACCATCGAAATTCCGAGTCCGATGGTCGGCACGTTTTATTCCGCCTCCAGTCCCGACGCTCCGCCGTTCGTGAAAATAGGAGACAGCGTTACTCCTGAAAAAACAGTGTGTCTCATCGAAGCAATGAAAGTGTATAACGAAATTCAGGCGGAATGCAGCGGTAAAATTCTGGCTGTTCTCGTCGAGAGCGGAGCCGCCGTAGAATTCGGACAGCCCCTGTTTCGGGCAGCGGTTACGTGAGAATTGCCGCAATGTTTGAGTTACAAAATTGAGCAGAAAAATCTATCCTCTGTATTTTTATCCTTTCCGTTGAAATTATGCCTCTTTGGAAAATCGCTTACCGCAGTATCCAGTTTCGTAAAGTGTCGTCTATCCTGACGGCAATTTCGATGTCTCTGGGAGTGGCTATCATCGTAACTGTTCTTGTCATTCACGGCGTTTTGAGCGATTCGTTTAACAAAGGCGCACAAGGTTACGACTTGATCATCGCCGGAAAAGGCTCTCCACTCAACGTTGTGTTAAATACGGTATTCTATCTCGGCGACCCCGTCGGCGGCGTTCCCGAATCGTATTTGAAAATGTTCCGTAAGGGGCAATACTCGCACCTGATTGAGGAGGCGATTCCCGTCTCCATCGGACATCATTTCCGCGGCGCAACCATCGTCGGTACCTCGCCGGAGTTCTTCTCGAAATTAAAGTATTTCGGCGATAAAACGTACATATTTGCCGACGGTGAAAACTTCAGGTCCGGCGCAGATTATACCGCCGTTATCGGTTCCCGCGCTGCAAAAAAAGCCGGCTTAAAAGTCGGCGATGAATTTATTCCCGAAGCCGCCCAGGGTGCCGAAACGGAGACGCATCACGAGCCGTTTAAGGTTGTCGGTATTCTTAATCCAACAGGCACGCCGAACGACACGGCGATATTTGTGAACATTGACGGCTTTTATGAAATGCACGCTCATCACGATGAACCCGCAGGACATAATCACGATGGACGCGAACACGCCGAAGAGCCGCGGAAGTATTCCGTTATCCTGCTGATGACGAAGCAAAACGTTGTCAAGCCGGAAGGAACTGGTATTGACCCGAATGCACCGGATTTTGACCCGTCAAAGATGCTTGCTGAAAGGTCTTATGTGAACATTGACGCAATGCAGTTGCCGCAGTTATTGGACAAAACAACGGACGTGCAAGCGGTGTCGCCGGTTCGGGAGATTGCCGAGTTGCTTTCGAGCATTGTCGGAAACATTCAAATGGTGCTGATATTCCTTGCCGTGCTGGTTGTCATTGTGGCGGGAATCGGAATGATGACGGCGATTTACAATTCGATGAGTGAACGGAAACAAGAAATAGCGGTAATGCGGGCTTTAGGCGCACGGCGGTTGACGGTGATGTCGATTATCTTGCTGGAATCGATATTGTTATCGCTCGGCGGAGGATTTCTCGGCGTGCTGCTAGGACATTTAATCATCGGCGGCATAAGTCCCTGGATTTCGGAATATACGGGCATTATTGTCCGCAGTTGGAATTTTCAATGGACGGAAACGATACTGATACCGGGCTTGATTTTATTGGCATCGCTTGTCGGTTTCCTTCCGGCACTCGTTGCGTACAAACAAGATGTTGCAGCATCGCTGACACCCTAAACGGGTGACGTACGGCAGTTTTTGGTATGCTTGCGTTTGTGGCAGAGGCGAGAGCCGCCGCCTCATTTCTTTCTCAAAATCTTTTCTTTTCACAAAAACTGAAATTTTTTTCCTCGTTGCCATTCTTTAAGAGTCAGTGTACAGCACTTTGTTTTCTTCAACGCAAAACACACGAAATAACGAAATATTATTTAACGATACCGAGCCGATACGTAGGCAGCACCGAAAGCGGTTTGATAGGACCGGTAAATATCGAGTTGCGGTAAAAAAATGTTGTTTCCAGAAACGTTATTGCCGTTTGACCGCCGCAAACGTACCGCATTAACCGAATATTATCAGAATGGAGCCGAGAACCATTACGGCAGAGGCGGACAGTTTGCGGAAAATCTGCGATTCGTTGAAAAAGAACCAACCGTAGAAAACGCTAAAAACCACCGACAACTGAAACAGCGCAAAAGCGTAACCGACCGGAATTTTCGCAAAAACGTAATTCGTTGTCAGTTGCATCAAACCGACCGAACAGACAAGACCGATATATCGAAGAACATTGGAACCGGCTTTTTTCCATTCGCTGCTCCAAACGCTGTTTTCCCGATACCCTTGTATCGGCAGAAAAAGAAACGAAAAAATAGCCCCACCCCAGCACCAAATGATAGTGGCGATTTGAGGGTCGGAATACAAAATGACTTTTTTGGTAAAGACCGCTTCGGCGGCAGCGATAACCATTGCGGCAAAGCGGTAACGTAAATCGGGACGAGTCAATACTTTCCAAGACAGCCGTTCGGAATGTGTACCGGAATCAAGGACGAAATAACTGCCAGCAACAATCAAGCCGATGCCGCAGACACCGGACAGACTGGGAATTTCCCGCAGTAAAACGATGGCGAAAATCATTCCTACGACCGATTTATAAGCGTTGATAGGACCGAGTACCGACAGTTCACCGCTTCGGACAGCTTTGACTAAAAAACCGTTTCCTACGGCTCCGAACACTCCGACCAGGACACAATATCCCCAAAATGCCGGCGGAAACGCCGTCCACGTGATATTCCAGACAAACGGAACAACGGCGCAGGATAAAGCAAGATAAGTTAGGAAGTTCGCAAAAAGCGGCGATTGACCGTTGAAGCAGATTTGTTTTTGAAAAACATAGGAGAGCGGATTGACGATAATTCGTAAAAGAACGGCGAGAAAAATCACGGGGCTGGCATAGATAATAGCCTAAGGGGAAGGCAATTTTGAGGTTATTTTAAGCCATTTTTTCAAAGTGGTCAATAGTTTTTTCGGCGGTCCGTAATTGAAGCGGAACTCACATTCCTTGAGAAACAAATGGAACTTACTATTCGGAATTCCGTTGAACCTTCGCAGATGTCTCTTTGCTTGATTC
>JAITOZ010000006.1 GCA_031289675.1 Planctomycetaceae bacterium | reverse complement strand
GTAAACATAGCATTCTCCTTTTCAAAAGGCAGTTTCTTGCAGAGGCACAGTACCCCCGCTGTCAACAGAATTGTAACCTATCAACAGACAAATGTCAAGCGAAATCTGGAATTTTTTTTGCTTTTTTTGAAAAAAAGAAAGAGGCGGGGGTTCAAGCCCGCTCTTGCGCACGAAACAGAAGAAAACATTTTTTCGGTCGCCCATTTGGCGATTTTTTGGTCGGTTTTTTTTAATTCTTCATACAAATTAAATAAAGGGAACCTCTAAAAACCCAATATATCGCACAGAAAATCCTCTATTTTTCAATCGCAAACTAATGCAAAGGAGGGAGGGTTATTAGAGGTTCCCTAAAAAAAAGAGGAAACAGCCCCGAGTAAAAGCGTCCTATCGGCTGAATGCCGAAAATACGGACTTTGTCCGTAAAATGAGCGGTAACACGCCCTAACGTTTAATCCATTTTTCTAACGCAAGACGCAACTTTGCAGGGTCTATCGGCTTCGTCAGATGGTCATTCATACCGACATCCAGACTCTTTTGATAATCCGCATCCAACGCATTGGCTGTCATCGCCAATATCGGAAGCCGGTCAATACCCTGTTTCGGCAATTGACGAATTATCTGCGTTGCCGTAAGACCGTCCATCTCCGGCATTTGAACGTCCATTAAAATCAAATCAAAGTCATTGGTTTTTACTGCTTCAACGGCTTCAAGCCCGTTATTCACTATCGTGATTCCCACTCCGTACGTTTTCAGCAGTTCCGAAGCAACAAGTTGGTTGATTTTGTTGTCTTCGGCAAGCAGAACGTTCGCTCCTTTAATATCCGCCTTCAATTCCTGCGGCTGTTCCTTATTCTGCTTTTGGATAAGCCTGAACGCCGACTTGAGGACCGCTTTCAAATCGCTGATTTTTACCGGTTTGACAAGCACACCGGCAACGCTGAGTCCCGTCGTCTGACGAAGGCAATCCTGCCGGTCATACGCCGAAATCATCACAATATGCGGCGGAACAATGATGTTTTCCCTGCGGTGAATCTGCCGTATCGTTTCGATGCCGTCCATTTGAGGCATACGCCAGTCCATCAGCACCAATTCATAGGGATTGCCGTAACGGGTTGCCAAGGTTAACTTGTCCAAAGCGTCCTGACCGGAAGCCGCTGCTTCGACTTGCAGGTTAAGCGTTTTCACCAATTCCACGATGACCTCGCGGGTTTCGTCTTCGTCATCAACTACCAGCACCCGGCGGCGGTTAAGAAGCAGAGCGGATGACTCTTCAGTCTTCGCTGAAGCCTTAATAAAGTATGCCGTAAAATGAAATTTCGTCCCTTTCCCCGACTCGCTGGAAACATCAATGCTGCCGTCCATCAATTCGACAAGACGCTTACAGATAGACAAGCCGAGACCAGTGCCGCCGTACTTCCGCATTGTCGAGGTGTCTGCCTGTGCAAATGAATCAAAAATATGCTCCATCTGTTCCTGTGTCAGACCGATACCCGTATCGGTAACAGCAAATTCGAGTTGATACAAGTCGGGATGCTTTTCCTTCTCCGGCGGCATTGCGCCGGCTGTAACAGTAATCGAACCTTCGGAAGTAAATTTGACGGCATTGCTCAAAAGATTGAGCAGTATCTGTCTCAACCGCAGCGGGTCGCCGACAACGTCGTCCGTTACATCGGAGGCAATGTGTATGTTCAGTTGCAGTCCTTTTTCTTTTGCCGCAAATTCAATCGTATCCCGCAGTTCACTGAATACATCGGACAAACGGAATGTAATACGCTCTAATTCGATTTTGCCCGCCTCGATTTTGGAGAAGTCCAAAATATCGTTGATAATACCAAGAAGATTATTTGCCGCTGTTTGCGTTTTGATAAGATAGTCCCGCTGTTTGTCGCTGAGATTTGTTTGCAGACAGAGATAAACGAGACCAAGCACCGCATTCATCGGCGTTCGGATTTCGTGGCTCATTCGGGCAAGAAATTCGCTTTTCGCTTTGGTCGCGACATCGGCATTGTTTTTCGCCTTAATCAAATTGGCTTCCGTTTTTCGTATATCGGTAACATCAATGAACCAGCCGATAGCACGTTCATCGGTGCCGCCGTCGGCAGTGTTGATAATAAAAACGGCTGTAATAAAATGCCGTTCTGTTCCGTCGGAAGGCGTTAATATCAAGTCATCGTTGTAATAAATTCCGTCTTTTTGGATGATATTCCAAATTTTTCCTCTGAATTCTTCGCTGCCGTAAATGTCAATAGCAGGCTGCCCTACCGCACAATGAAACATTTCGGCGGCTTTCCTGTTTATCCGTTCGATGACACCGTTGCAGGATTGAATGACGTTAACCGGTGCCGTTTCGATAATCCGGTCAAGGAGTTGCCGATCTTCGGCGAGAACGAGTTCGGTTTCGTGCCGGCTGATAGTCGAGGCAATCATTGAGCCGATGCTCCGCAAGATGCCGGATTCGGTTTCATTCCAAATCCGTTCGCTGCGGCAGTTGTCGAAACCGATGAAGCCCCAGAAATTGTCCTGAAACATAATCGGAGCAATGAGAATCGAAATGATATTTTGCGGAACCAACTGGTCTTGTTCGGCTTGCGGCATCAGGCGGACAATATTGTTGACGCATTCCCCGGCAGTCAGTGTTTTTCGCCAGGACGGAACCATTTCATCGAAATCGACATCCTGTACGAGGGCATCGCCCTGCATCGGTTCGGCACCCGGCGACCATTCATAGATTTGCGAAGTGCGCAGCCGTCCTGTTTTCGTATCGTGATAATTTTTCCAAATGTAAACACGGTCAACACCGGCGGCACTGCCGAGTATTGGGAGAATATTGTTAATGGACTGGCTGTAATTTACTGTTCGGGTATTGACGAGGATGCCTGCGCAACAGGCTACGGCTTCGAGCAGTCCGTCCCGGTGGTGTAACTGGATTTCGGATTCTTTTTGTTCGTTGATATTTTGCAGTGTACCGGCAAGACGCAGCGGTTGACCGTTGAGATTGTACGTTGAAACGCTGCCGACGGCACGGTAATACGTGTATTGACCTTCAGCATTACGAATACGGTAATTGCAGTCCAAAATATCGATTTGTCTTTCTACAAGTTGAGCGAAAATTCTGGCTGCTTCATCCACATCATCGGGATGAATATGCATTTTCCACCGCTCGATGGTAATATGCTTGAAGTCGGCGGGATTATAATGGTTTTGAATGATGATACCGCTGCTGACATCAAAGAGGTCGGCAGCGGTATCGTAGAACCAGTAACTTAAACCGGCATCCTGAAACATAGTGTCAACGACTTCCCGATATTTTGCGAGAGTGTTTTCGGCGGACTGATTGGTATTACCTATGTGCGGCATTAGCCTGATGTGATGCGAAAAAACAATATGAAATAAACACCGTCCATTGTACCAAGCGGCGTACCCGATGGCAAGAGAAGGGCAGGATGGCGAATTATGGGTGCCGGGCAGCGGGTGTTGAGAACAGAGTACGCTTGTTTTTAACCGCCCGCAAGGGGACTCCAGCATTACAGCAGCCCCGAAAAGACGCAATGGTGTCCCCGTCCCGATAGGGACAAGTAGGAGGTTGTGCAACAACTCCATTGTTTTGGGTTGTTTTTTTTGCGGTTGTCGGCACGGTATTTTCCGCAACAGCCGCTCGTATTGATACCACCGCCGCAATGACATTCAGCCAATTCGCCATCATTCCAAGTAACTTTACCTACACCGCCCAATTACCCAACACTTTTTGACACTCACTCAACTTGCGGTGTGTTGCGTTCGTTATGGTTTGTCGTGTACAATACCGAAAATCTCCTCCTCCGCTGTATGCCGCTTGCGTTTTCGCCCCGCAGGGGGTAAAATCAGCGCAGCAACAGTATTCACACAATTTGCAATGCGTCAACTTATACAGTCTTTTGTTTTTCTGTCTTCCTTTACGGCTGCTGCCATATTCACCCTGTCCCTGTCGGCGCAGGACAATCCCGGCATCGAATTGCTAGACCAAGCGACCGAAGCCAAATTGCAGGCACAGACCGCCGTTGACCTCGGTAAAGTGATTGTACTTTGCCGACAGGCGAAAAAAGAAGGGCTTTCCGGCGACAATTTGAAATACTGCGACCAACTGCTTGCTTCATCGCAATTACAGCGGGGAATATACTTTGCCCAGCAACTTACCGGCAGCGAAAACCGGCAGGAAAACTGGAAAGAATTACGGAAAAATGCGCTTGCCGATTTGGAAAGTGCGGTGCAGATTCTCGAGGATAATGTCAAAGCGTACCTATTGATTGCGAGACTCAATCTTCTCGAAGACGGGGATACACAGCGTGCCGGTAAAGCATTGGACGAGGCGCAGCGGCACGCAAGGGACGAGCCGGCACTGCTCGTGCAGATTATCTCAATGAAAGCATCGCTTGAAAAAGACCCCGTCAAGCGGGAAAAGATATTTTCATCGGCAGGGGAGGCGGGCAGTCCGCAACTGACGTTCCTGCACGCCTTGACGCTCTTCGAGATAAAAAAGAAAAACGAAGCCGTCAAGATGTTACAAAAATTGCTTGAAAACGAAAAAGACTCTCCCGAAATAACGGAAAATGTTTTCAAACTCCTTGCCGGTCAAGGCGAGTTTGAGGCGGCGGTGAAAATTTTAGACCAATCGGCAGAAAACGCCGGGGGCGAACAAAAAAACCGGATTATGTTACAAAAAGCGGGGCTGCTCGCCGATATGAAACGCTTCGCCGAGGCTCTGCCGCTTTTGACCGACCTGCGGAAACAGGTGCCTGAAAGTATTGAAATTTTGCTGCTGCGCAGCGGCGTTTATGCGGCAATGGGAGAAAAAGAGAATGCGCTCAAAGACGTTGATGCGGCTTTGCGGCTGAGGAAAAACCATCCGGCACTTCTTTTACAAAAAATCAAGATTTATGCCGATGATAAACAATTCGACGAAGCACTCGCCGTTCTCAAAGACCTCGAAGCAGTTGACCCCAAGAGCAATGAATTTCAGGCAATGGAAGCCGAATTGCTGCTGAAATTAAAGCGGTACGATGAAGCCGCCGATGTGGTGCAAAATGTTCTGAAAGAAGACCCCGATGCGCCGCAGTGGCTCGAATTGTTAACCGGTATCTATGCCGAGGCGAAGTCGTTCGACAAAGCCGAAAAAATAGTCAAAGAGCAGAGGCAAAAGAAACCGGAAGACGAAAGATGGATACGGAAATACGTTTCCTTGTTTGCGGAACAAAAAAAATTCGCAGATGCACAAAAGATTGTTGATGAACAGATAAAAAAGGATACGGGCAAAAATACTTGGGTGATACTGAAAGCGGTGCTTCTTGCCGATGAAAAGAAAGATGCCGAAGCCGTTGCAGTGCTTGATGATTATTTACAAAAACATTCCGGCGATACAGACGCTGCACTCGCTGCTGTACAAATTTTGTCGGAGGCGAAAAAGAATAAAGAAGCCCGAAATCGGGTCAATGGGATATTGGAAAAGGAGCCGGATAATTTGCGGCTGCTCCAAACGGGTTCGCAGATAGCCATTTCGCTGGGACTTCACAGCGAGGCGGCAAAGATGTTAGAGAAAGTGATTAGGACGGCACCGGATGATGCGTTAGCGTTGAATAATTTGTCTTGGCTTTATGCAACATCGCCGCTTGATACCGTGCGTAACGGCAAGCGGGCATTAGAGTTAGCCTTAAAAGCCTGCACGCTGACCGATTATAAAGAAGCGTTCATCGTCAGTACCTTGGCGGCGGCTTATGCGGAGGTGCTTGACTTCGGCAAGGCGCGGGAATGGTCGCAAAAATGTGTTGATATGGTGAAGGCGGAAGAAAAGACGCTCGACAAGACGGATGAAAAAGCCACCGCAAAGCATAAAGAGTTGTTTGAAAGCGTACAGAAAGAGTATAATAGTTACAAAAATGACCTCCCGTATCGGGAAATACCGGAAAAAGAATAGGTGATGATTTTTGGTACGCCTGCGTTTTAGCTCCGCAAAAGCCACGTCCGGCATTATCGCAGCCTCTGTAAAGGCGAGGCTGCGGCGGGTTTTCGTTTTTTCATCGTGGGAGGGGGGGGGATAAGTTAACAACCCCCCGCTCGTGTGTTAAAAAACGCAAGGACACTGAATAATTTTCAATTTACTTCCCGCTCTGCATATAACTTTCCTCTTGCCTTGTTTTTAGAAAAACGTTATTCTCCGCTATTCTCAGACGAGGAACACGGTGAATGACAAAACTTCTTCCGAAAACACACCGGAGACATCCTGGATATATCGAACCGCAATACGGTTCGGGGCAACATAGTTCAGGGGAGGTGCCGTCCGCTCAAATGATGTCCGAAGACACGGACAAACTGTGGGTTCTCTTCAAAGAAAATCCGACCGACCAACTGCGCAACCGCCTCATCGAACGCTATATGCCGATAGTTCACAGCAGGGCAGAACGCGTTTGGTCAAAGTTGCCCGACGGCGTTGAACTTGACGACCTCATTTCCGCCGGCACTTTCGGTTTAATGGATGCTATCGCCTCCTACGATATAAACAGGGGAGTCCGCTTCGAGGCGTTCTGTCTGCCGCGCGTACAAGGTGCAATGGTCGATGAACTCCGTTCGATGGACTGGGTGCCGCGGATGGTACGTTCCAAATCCAGCAAACTCAACGAAACTATCAAGCGTCTCGAACAGCATTACGGACGCAAACCGACGGACCAGGAAGTTGCAGACGAACTTGGCATCAGCGGTGATGAACTGCATCAACTTTTTGCCGAGACGCACAGCGTTACCATCACCAGTCTCGACAAAACGTGGTCGGAAAACGATGCGTCCAAAGATTGGCGGGAAATGGATATCGTGGTCAACAAGCGGAGCGAAGACCCGACAGAGCGGCTTGCCAAAATCGACATTGTCCGCTCTTTCACAAAAGGACTGAATAAGACAGAGCGGATGATTGTCATTCTGTATTATTACGAAGAACTGACGATGCGGGAAATCGGTGCGACCTTGGAAATATCGGAGAGCCGGGTGAGTCAAATGCACTCCGCTATCGTTAACCGCATCAAAAAACTGTACGGGACGGTAATCTAGCGGAAAGTGAGAAACAGAGAGCGGGAAATCAATCGACCTGCGGTTGAAAGAATGAGTCCCGTCCAATAGTGTTTACCCTCGCTGCTTAATTCCCGCTGCCCGCAATTTTTCAGTATAACTCTTCCAATCGCCGGATTTCGTTCCAAAGTTCGTGGACGGTATCCGACTTCGTGTTGACCGAGATGATGCCGTAATTCGACTTCGGAGGAAAACGTTTTGCCAACGGCGAATTGTGGAAACGGAACACTGAACGCTCTTCTTCGTTGCCGATTCGTCCCTGCAAAACCCAAATCATCTTCGGCGACTCCTGTGTTTCTAACGATGCAAATTGAGACGCATATTTCAATATCATTTTGTCAAGATAATTCGTCTGATTATTATCTGCGTGTCTGCGCAGGATATTCAAGCGGTTTGAATATTTTGAATCGAGAACCGCATACACCGGCAGCTTGCCGCCATTGGTTATTTTCAGTAAAAAGTCCGGCGTATAATAAACACTCGGCATAGACCGGCGCGGAATGGTTGTACGGAATAACGTCAAGTCGTTTTCAAAGCGGTCGGAATGAATAACCGGCTGATAATAAAGCGTTATCAGACAGCCGTCTTTTTTAAGATGATACGTGTTGGCAACGTCCTTTTCGTTGACATACAAATCATCGGAAACATTGTATTCGTAACAAAGAACCGCCGGCTTGTCCGCTATGGTATCGAAACCGGCATCGGTGAGCATTTTCAACAATTTGTACAAACTGAAATATTCGAAGAGTTTATCCAATGTCCGCAGATTGAAAATGATGCGGTTCTTCTTCATATCGAAGCCGCCGAAGCGGAACCAGTTCATTATTTGTCCGAACACCTGACTGTACGGTTTGACTTCCTGAAACGTTTTCGTCTTGCGGGGATAATTTTTCATCTCGAATTTCCGGCACTGTAAAACCTCGTTATACTTGCGGTACAGCGATTCGAGAAGTCCGGCGGCAATTTTCAATTTTTCGTAAAATTCCTTCGACTCTTGTAGCGGCATTTGCCAAATCGTTGAAATGGCAGGCGGCTGATATCCTCCCCGAACCGTATTCTGCATTTTTTGTAACGTTAATTCTCGCTGTTCAATGTTGCTGATAAGCATTGATTTGACGTTTTGCGCATTTTTCACAACGAGCAGCAGGAAACTCAAAATCACCTGATTCTCGTACACGTCCCGATTGCTAAAAGGTTCCTGCATCAGAATCTTGTCGGGAATATAATACTCGCCGTGATGATACAAGCCGGTTCTTGACGAAACGCGAGTCAGTTGGTCGGTATTCTGCGTCAGCCATTGAAAACCGGCAAGGGAAACGTTGCGGGCTTTAGCGTAATTTTTAACGACATTCTTTTTTTTGATACTGTGTCTTGCCAGTGTATTGAAGTATTGCAGATTCGCCTGATAGCAAATCACAATCGATTCGAGCAAGTGAATATATGCCTGCGGCGATTGAATCGTTTGAGGCTGCCGGACTTTGTTCCCCGGCAGGTTACTGGGAACGAGTTGTAAGCCGCTGCTGCCGAACATCCAATCGCCGATTTTTTCGTCTTCAAAATGAAGAAGCGATTTAAGCATATCGGCAGCATTTTGCGTATCTTCCGACTGTTTGCTGATACTTGCCAGATACCGGCTGTAGAGAACATCGCTTCCGCCTTGATTCGTGTAGGTAATACGGACGGAGAGTACCAGTAAATCGTACAATAATTGAAAAGGCTGCGTTGTTTCGTTGCTGCGGTCGTCTTCAAAACGTACCCGATAACCGGTTTCGCTGCGGAAAGCCCTGCCGATAGAAAATTCGCCGTTGAGAAAAATGTCGATGGATTCAATTTCACCGGGCGCATCTTCAACGTTCAAAGTACCGGAATAATGCCCGTCTTCATAGACAACGTTTTGTTCGTCAATATCGCCGCTGTCCGGCTGTTTCGGGAAAAAATCAATTTCCGACGTTACAAGAGAATCCAGAGTTACTTGCAGGTATAATGTGCATTTCATCGTTATTGTACTTGTTGCGTAACATTAAATTCGTTACGATTGCATGAATTATCACATTTTTCAGCGTTTTGGTCAAGGAGGATTTCAATGCCGTATAAGAAAAATGGGGCTTGACAAGTTTAGGAGTTAGATATTTACTCTAACTCTATTTATAACAAGCATTTATCAAAGCGTAAGATTGCATCAATAATTTGTTGCTTTTGCGAGGACTTGACGGCGACGGCAGCGTTAGTTGGGACGAGCCGCAACACGGTGAAGAGTTATTTTAACGAAATCCGTCAAAGGATATT
>JAITOZ010000240.1 GCA_031289675.1 Planctomycetaceae bacterium | reverse complement strand
TGGCGGATGCCCTTTTACGGCAGGCGGATACCCTTCTACGCCAAAAGTACGTCCTTCTACGCCAAAAGTACGTCCTTTTACGGCAAAAGTACGTCCTTCTACGCCAAAAGTACGTCCTTCTACGCCAAAAGGACGTCCTTTTACGGCAAAAGTACGTCCTTCTACGCCAAAAGTACGTCCTTCTACGCCAAAAGTACGTCCTTTTACGGCAAAAGGACGTCCTTCTACGCCAAAAGTACGTCCTTTTACGGCAAAAGTACGTCCTTTTACGGCAAAAGTACGTCCTTCTACGCCAAAAGTTTGCCCTTTTGTGCCAGAAAGAAGTCTTTTTGCCCTTATTTTCATTTTCCGACCCCTTAATAGTAATGTGCCTCCAAACTCTATTATCCATTCATTGCAATAGGCAGAATATAGAATAGAATACGCAGAAGACCGTAATTGTCCGGACCCGCCCTCGTTCCCGTTTAATTATGTTACGTTATCTCGTTCCGTTTCATCCGAAGAGGCATCCGCACTTTTTTACCGATGTTTTGATTATCGGAGGCGGGCTCGCCGGTCTCCGTGTCGCTCTCGCTGCTGATTCCGCCTGTCAGGTTCTCTTGATATGTAAAAACGGTCTCGAAAATTCTAATTCGATACTTGCACAAGGCGGTATCGCCGCCGTCTGGGATGAAAACGACTCTCTACAAGAACATATCGACGATACCCTTACTGCTGGCGGGAAACTCTGCGACCGCCGCATTGTCGAACACGTTGTCCGCCGCGGTCCCGATGAAGTCCGCAAGTTAATTGAAATCGGTACGCAATTTGACCGAAATTCCGACGGCATCATTCGACTCGGCAGGGAAGGCGGACACCGCAGCAGCAGAATTTTGCACGCCAACGGCGATGCCACCGGCAAAGAACTTATTCGGGCATTGATTGCCGCAGTACGGACGCGTCCGAACATCCGTATCTGGGAACAAACTTTTGCCCTCGATTTGCTGACCGTCCAAGACCGATGTAAGGGCGCAATCGTCTATTGGAAAAAACACAGCGAAAAAGAACTCATTTGGGCAAAACAAACGATTCTTGCCAGCGGCGGACTCGGTCAACTTTATCGGGAAACAACGAACCCGGAGGTTGCAACCGGCGACGGCATTGCGATGGCTTACCGCGCCGGTGCTGCGGTTCGGGATATGGAGTTTATTCAGTTCCATCCGACCGTTTTGTACATTGCCGGCAGCAGCCGCTCGCTGATATCCGAAGCTGTCCGGGGTGAAGGTGCTATTCTCGTTGACCGCAAAGGATACCGTTTTATGCCGGATTACGATGAACGTGCCGAATTAGCCCCGCGGGATGTTGTGAGCCGAAGTATCGTCCAACAGATGGAGAAAACGAAATCATCGAACGTGTTTTTGGATTTGACAAGCAAAAATGCGGACTATCTCTATGCCCGATTCCCGGGCATTGCGGCGGTATGCCGGCAGTTCGGCATTGATATTGCAAAAGACAGGATACCGGTTCGACCGGGTGCGCATTATTCGATGGGCGGCATTACGACGGACATTGGCGGGCGGTCTTCGATGCACAACCTCTGGGCGGTCGGTGAAGTGTCGAGTACAGGACTGCACGGGGCGAACCGGCTTGCATCGAATAGTTTGCTCGAAGCGTTAGTGTTCGGCGAGTCGGCAGGCAGATTGGCATCCGAAGCGGCGAAGCAGGTATCGGATGATTACACGGTAATTCCGATAGAGAACACGGTTTTGCAAGGCGGCGGGGAGTCCTCGTCCGCCGTTCTGCACCCTGCATTCCTTGACCTTTTCGATTTACGCAATGCCTTGAAAAGTCTTCTTTGGCGGACGGCGGGTGTGGTGCGCAATACAGAGGATATGTCCAGCGCATTGGGAGACATTGAACGTTGGTCGAGTTACGTTTTGTCTCGGCAATTCGATACGCTCGAAGGCTGGGAACTGCAAAATATGCTCACGGCAGCGGCGTTGATTTTGAAAGGAGCGTTGAACCGTGAGACATTTTGCTTGCGCTCGGTATGACGGCTTCAATCCTTCAAGACCTGATAAACGTATCGATTCGGTAAGTATCCTGCCTTGTTTATGAAAAATAAGCGGGTGCGTAAAAATTTGTCGGGTGCAGTTAACGAGTGACTCGTTTTCGCTTCCGAATTTTCCCCGCATTTACTCACCACTCATCACACCCTTATTTTCAAAAAAAAAAAAATACCCGATAAATTTTTACGCTCCCAAAATAAGTTGAACGTCCAACACAAGCGGAAAGTCGGATATTTTTGCTTTCCCAAAATACCATATCAGGATGATAAGCGTCAGGAGGATAATATTGACAACAAGTATGATGAAAAGACATTCGCCAAAGCTCGCCGCGCGGGACATCAAAGTTCCGCTTCTGCCGATGCCGCATATCCCGCACGTTTTCTTATGCTCTCCTGTGCGGATAACATTGTCGATAGGTTCCGTTTAGGCACATGCTCTCTGAGTTCATCAATGTACCGCTGCGCCGTCTCTGCATCGCCCCGCTGCTGATAGATAATAATAAGCATATCAAGGATAAATTCACTTGTACCGCCTTTTCCGGCACCGAGAACGCTGATATCGTTTTGTACTATCTGTTTCCAGTATTTATCGTGAAGCGTCAAAAGAACAGGCAATGCCTTATCAAACGCCCGTTTGCTGAAATAGGCGTGGGCAACCTGAAAGAGACCGGACGGTGCGCCTTTATCTTCGGGATGCGATTCAACCCAGGAAAACAGTGCCTTGCAAAAGTCTTCTTTTCGCTGCGGGTAGAGTTTAGTCAGTATCTCAGCAGCGTAGTATGTTGCCCCGGCGTGAACCGAATGAGGATGCTCTTTTAATTCCCCGAAGCGTTTTAACGTTTCCAATGCCGCAGAAGAGTCTTTTGCCTGTATTTCAGACTCCATTTTCAGAATGTAAAAATAGTCAAGCGTGTAACCGGATAAAAAAGACTTGTCAAATTGCTTTTCTGTTTCAAAAACCTTGAATTTCTCAATGGCTTGTGAACACAAATCAACAGCCTTTTCCGGCTTTTCCAAAACAGTGTTCTGCAAGCCGATGATTGCAGACAGGAGCATTAACTCTTGTACAGTGTCATAAGAACTGTTAACGGATGACTTTTGTACAGACTCCTGGTATTTTGCAAAACAAATGACTGCCTCTTCGGCATACTCTTTAGCCTTTTCCTTTTTACCCTGATCGTACAATCCCAGTGCAATCTTTGAACAAGATCCTAGCAACTGATGGTACAGAAACACTTTGTCAGCAGTAGAGTCTTTCCGGTCCAATTCCTGTTTCATCAGTCCGGCGGATGCTTCACAATCGTCCAAGGTATTGTAATTCGCTATCAGTTGCAGCAGAACACGGT
Source organism: Planctomycetaceae bacterium (assembly GCA_031289675.1). GTDB lineage: Bacteria > Planctomycetota > Planctomycetia > Pirellulales > Thermoguttaceae > WRKP01. Next base: position 3,241 of record JAITOZ010000240.1, on the reverse strand, counting down.
TTGCCGAAGGCGATTGACGATGAGCCGTCAATGCCTTGGAGAGGACAGCCGCCCATTCTCTCTCTTTGACCGGCTCAAATTTTAATTCGACGGACGTACGGTAGGCTTTGTATTCGTCAAAGAGTACGGTTAACGGGTCATCTGTTTTTTTACCCGCAGAACCAATCAACTCCCCCATTTTGCGGAGACCTGCGGTCAGCGGGTCGTCTTGTTTTTCATCCGCAACGTTCGCCGCTACGATAAACAGGAACAGAACGAGGCAACCTATCACCAACGCCGATTGAATCGCTGTTCTGAAAATTTTCATTTGTTTGTCCTTATGGAAATAGGATTGGATATGCGGGACGGTCGAAAAGTTAATAACCATCCCGCGCCCCATTTTGTCATATTTTCGCCGACGGTCAAGCACACGGCTTGCAAAACCCTGACACTCCGCCGGTATTTGCCGTTGATGACCGGTAATATCTGTGCTACAATGTTGCGGTCTGGTTTGTGTTTTGCCCCCGTTGTTGAGGAGCAGTTTTCAAAAACAATTTTTAGGAACAACTTCTTACGCAAATAATGATGACAATAAAAAACGGTTACGCTTGTTTACTTCTCTGGGGTTTGTCTGCCTTTGTGTCCGCTGTCAAAGGCGAACCGCTTGATTATACGCTGCCGATGAGTGAATATCAGCCGCGGTTGTCGGCAAGTAATCCAGCCGGCTGGAAACCGGCAGTATGCGGCGTTACCGTGCCGACTGAAGGAATCCAACCCGCCGGCGGACTTTTCAAACCCGCACTGGAACGGAATACAAAATATCTCCTCAATTCGTTCACCGTAAAACACCTCTTAATTCCGTTTTATGAGCGGGCAGGAAAAACGGTCGAACCGGACGAGAAGCCGCAGGTCAAATTTTGGGATACCGATTTACGCGGTTCCAATGCCGGACGCTTTCTTATGGGTGCCGGTAATACCCTTCGCTGGCTTCCCAACGAGGAATTGCGGAATCGGCTCAACGAAGTCATTGACGGTATCGAATTATGCCGTGAAACCAACGGTTATATTCTGCCGTACCCGCCGCAGCCCGGCAAAATTCGGAGCGAAGAGCCGAATTATGCCCGCGCCTGGCTGACACACGGGCTTATTGATGCCGCCATAGCGGGAAATCCTAAATCTTACGGACTGCTGCGGGGACATACCGATTGGTTTAACAGTTGGGACGAAATGCTTCCGCAACTGCTGCATTGGTCAATGAACAGTCATCAGGGACATATTGCCGCTACACGAACTTATCTTTCGCCGATAGGAAAGCCGGAAGACTTGCAAACGGCAGAAAAGTATTATGTTTGCGATTGGTGGCTGGACGAATTGACCGCCAAAAATCCCGATGCCGTTTGGAAATATCCGCTGCAAAATCCGCATAGTTATCTTATCACGAGTTTTGAAGCCTATTTAGACCATTATCTTGCAACCGGCGATAAAAGATACCTGACGGCGATGCAGAACGCCTGGGATTTGATTCACGAACACTGGGAACATATCGGCGGCAGTACGGCAATCTGTGAAAGCCAGTGGACAACCGATGACAAGGGACAGCGTATTGTGAAACCGAAGGATTTTCCGCATGCACCGGATTCGTATTCTTTGACCAAAGGACACACCGGCGAAACGTGCGGCAGCGTTTTTTGGATTAAATTCAATCAGCGGTTTCACCGGTTGTTTCCGGCGGAAGAAAAATATGTTACGGAAATCGAAAAATCGGTTTATAATATCATTCTGGCAAATCAAACGGACAGCGGAAATATCCGTTATCATTCGCGGATGGAGGGGAAAAAAGAAACACCCGGCATCAGTAATACCTGCTGCGAAGGGCAGGGGACACGGATGCTCGGTTCATTGCCGGAATACATTTATTCTCTTGCCGATGACGGAATTTATGTCAATCTTTTTGAGCCGTCGTCCATTCAGTGGCAAGTGAAAGACAAGCCGGTGACGCTGACAATGGAAAGCGGATTTCCGTTCAAACCCGATGTTACATTGAACATTACCGCCGGCTCTCCTGTTACAATGAAGATGCGGATTCGGATTCCGTCCTGGGCGGCGAAACCGGTGGAGGTTACTGTGAACGGACAATCTGCCGGAACGGGCAAGCCGGCAAGTTATCTGGAACTGGTGCGGAATTGGCAGAGCGGCGATAAAGTTGAGTTTGTCCTGCCGGCGGCAATCAAAGTTACGCCTTATACCGGTGCGGACAGCGTTGACGGCTTCAACCGTTATGCCGTCGAATATGGTCCCGTATTGCTGGCGTGTATCGGCGAAGAAGATGCTCCGCATAAACTTTCTGTAACGGATTTAGAAAAGAGTCTTGTTCCCGACCCTGCCAAGCCGCTGCATTTCACCCTGCAAGGCGACCCGGCGCATTCTTTTATGCCGTATTGGATGATTGACGGGCAAAAGTTCACCGTCTGTCCTTTGATTAGAAAATGAGACGGGATGCCGAATCCCGAAAAAAACGTGTTACGAACAAAGTCTATTCTTCCGGTATTATTCCCGGAATGGTGTCGTAAACGTCAATCGAATGTTCAACCATCAATTCTGTCATCCACGGCATTAAATAAGCAATGACAAGAACCATCACGATAATTTTTAACACAATCGCTATCGTCTGTTCCTGTATCTGCGTCAACGCCTGAAACAAGCCGATAAGCAGACCAATCAGCGTACCGGCAGCAAGAACCGGCGAGATGATAATCAATGCCTTCCAAAGCGAATCACGGAATAAATCAACAGCAAATTGAGCATCCATTATTATATGTATCCCGTTAATGTCCTTGCGGTGTCAATGACGATTTCGCCGGGGACGTAGTGTTCAAAACTGTCGAGAAGCATTGTTACAACAAGTTCCCAGCCGTTCATCAAAACGAAAAGCATTAGTTTGAAGGGCAGCGAAATAATCACCGGCGGAAGCATCATCATTCCCATCGACACCATCACACTTGCGACTATCATATCAAGTACCAAAAACGGTAAATAAATTTGGAAACCGATGATAAATGCCGTTTTGAGTTCGCTTAACATAAATGCCGGCAGCAATGCCGCCCACGGAACGTTCCGCCACGTCATCACCTCCGGTGCCTTGTAATCCCTAATGTAACCGAGCATCGACAACACGGTATCGGTATTGCCGCAGCGTTCGATTTGAGCCGCCATAAATTGCCGCACCGGTTTTTCCGCTTTGTTCCACGCAACTTCCAAGCCG
>JAITOZ010000214.1 GCA_031289675.1 Planctomycetaceae bacterium | reverse complement strand
GTTCAAGATAATGGCACATCCCTTCCGCAACCGGCGAACGACTCATCTCGCAAGAATGACACTCATATGCGGTATTATCAACGCCAATAACGGATTATAAGTTACGCAACAAGGCTAATATGTGTCAGCCGTCCGTCTGCATCGCCGTATAGGGTCCCAGTTGCCGGGTTTTTTCGACAATTTCTGTTACAAATTTCTGAAACTTCGCCCCTTCTGCGGCAGAAATCCACGAAAAATGGACGCGGTCAAGTTCGATGCCGAGCGTATCGAGCAGTTCCCGAAACAGTATCCAACGCCGCCGGGCGTGAAAGTTGCCCGCTGTGTAATGACAGTCCCCCGGATGACAGCCGCTCACCAAAACTCCGTCCGCTCCCTTTTCAAATGCTTTGATAATCAAATTGAAGTCAATGCGTCCTGTACAAGGCAGACGGATAATCCGTATGTTCGGCGGATATTCTAACCGGCTTGTACCGGCTAAATCCGCACCAAGATAGGTACACCAGTTGCACACAAATGCGATAATTTTCGGCTCGAAAACAGACATTGCCGCCGCAATAAAAAAAGTGGAAACAACAAACGGAATAAGATTCACATTAGAAACTTCCGTGCAGCATTTGTCAAGGGATTTCGGTCCCGTTCGATGGAATTCCAATGTTGTTGATTATCAACAGCGAAGACGCAAAGGACACGAAAGGTGTAAGGAAAGAGAGAAAAAAGGACTTGACGTTCTTTAGCGTTAAAAAACAGTTAGGAAACAACGCTATTCTTGTCAAGTCGTTAAAATAGGTTATATTTACGGTGATATGGCTCGCCGACAAGTTGTCATCACCGGATTAGGCATCGTTGCCCCGCAATTCCGTTCGATAGGCGAACTCTGGGACGGTCTCGTTTCCAGTGTTACGGCGGTGCGTCCCTACGACGGCAACGGATTGATTTCGCTCGCTGCTCCCGCCGCTTTTGACGGAACTATCGGCGAGTTTGAGTCCCAAGATACCGCCCAGCAAAAGGTCATCCGCAAAAACCTCAAAGTGATGTCCCGCGAAATTCAGATGGCGGTTGCCGCCAGTTGCCGGGCGTTATCTTGTGCGGATATTCAAATCGGACAGTTTCCTTCCGAACGCACCGGAATCTCTTTCGGCTCGGATTACATTTTGACAACGGCGGACGATGTCATTGACGCTGTCCGCGCCTGCACAAATGAAACCGGCTTCGATTATTCACAGTGGGGATGCAGCGGTATTGCGAAAATGCAGCCGCTCTGGCAACTGAAATACCTGCCGAATATGCCGGCAAGCCACATCGCTATTCTGAATGATTTTCACGGTCCAAGCAATTCGATGACGCTTCGGGAAGCATCCGTCGGGGCTGTCATCGGCGAGTCTGTCAAAATGATTGCCGACGGCAGAGCAGACATTATGGTTACAGGAACGACCGGAAGCCGGTTACATCCGTTCAAATTACTTCACGCCGTCCAGCAGGAAGAATTGTCGCAGACCGCCTGCCGTCCGTTTGATTTACGCCGCGACGGTACGATACTCGGTGAAGGGGCGGGGGCAATCATTCTCGAAGAGCGGGAACACGCCGAAAAACGCGGAGCAACAATTTGGGCAGAAGTTGTTTGCGGTGCGTATAGGGCAAGATGTTGTCCGGCAAGGTACAATAAAAATAATGCGGACAGCCGAACGGATAACCGCTATGAGGCGGTTCGCAGTGTACTGGAAACCGTATTGCGGCAAAGCGGTACTTCGCCGGAAAACATCGGACATATCAATGCGCACGGTCTCGGAAGTAAGACGGCGGACAAAGCGGAGGCGGCGGCAATACACGATGTGTTCGGTCAGCGTCAAAAACCGGTTCCGGTTACGGCACTGAAAGGGACGTTCGGCAATTTGGGGGCGGGCAGCGGAATGATTGAATTGATTGCCGGCATATTAGCATTAAAAAACGGGTCGCTGTTTCCGGCGGTTAATTACGGACAAGCCGATGCAGAATGTCCTTTAAACGTGGTAACGGATACGGCAACACCGGCAGGAAATCATTTTATCAAGATAGCGTTCAATGCACGGGGACAAGCCTCGGCGTTGCTGTTACGCCGAATTGAAACAACGAACAAAAAATGAAAACAACAGCAAGACGAACGGTCGCTGTTTGCAAAAGCAGAGGAAAGTCCGGGCTCCTTCGGACACGATGACGGATAACGTCCGCCGGCTGAAAGGTCAGGGAAAGTGCAGCAGAAAATAAACCGCCGAAAACACGAGGGGAGGCTTTTGCCTTCTCAATGGTATTCGGTAAGGGTGAAACGGCGAGGTAAGAGCTCACCGCAATTCGGGTAACCGGATTGGCAAGGCAAACCCCATCGGGAGCAAAGTCGAGCAGGAGCCAGGCTGTCCGAGCCGTTACGAACTCCGGGTGGACTGCTGGAAAGGACGGGTAACTGTCCTTCAAGATAAATGACCGTTACTTGGGTAATCGGATTTTTGGCGGATATATTTGACCAGATATATTGTAACAAATACTCTGATTGCCGAAGGACAAAACCCGGCTTATAGTCTTGCTGTTTTTTCATATTCCGTACAATGAAAGGTCAAACCGTTACTGATTTGCTGACCGCAATATCCTTATTCTTTTTGGTGCTTGACAAGTTAAGAGTTATTTTTCATAAGTTTTTTTATAATTTTGGCAAGGTTTTCTTTTCGATGGTTGAAGCGGAATTCCGTTTCCTTTAAGAGTATCACAAACTTTTCAG
>JAITOZ010000210.1 GCA_031289675.1 Planctomycetaceae bacterium | reverse complement strand
GTTCAAGATAATGGCACATCCCTTCCGCAACCGGCGAACGACTCATCTCGCAAGAATGACACTCATATGCGGTATTATCAACGCCAATAACGGATTATAAGTTACGCAACAAGGCTATTATACTGACAGCAGTGATAAAAACACGTTGTTTCAGTTGACGCATACGGCGGCGGTATTCTCGTTGAAAAAGCGTGTCAAAGCCGACTCCCCAAACTCCAGCAGCAATGCGCAGGAATTCCTTATCCAAGGTATCGTGTGCCTTCTTATCTTTCGGCGCAGTTGCCGCCCGTAAGTCCGCCGCCAACGGTTCAACACGCTGGTCAGTTATCTTCCCATCGGCTGTAACTTCGTAACGTAATGCGGGCGGGAAACATTCTTTTTCACCATCAGTATTCGGTTCACCTGATACGAGGACGGCAAGTATTCGGCTGGTACGTCCCATAGCCTTATATTGACGGATTTCCTCGTTGACCCATTGTGATTGTGTAGCGTTGGGGCTGCAAATTACAAGCAGGCAATTCGATGTCCGCAGTGCTTCGACAATCGCATTGGACAAGTCCGCACTGGTCGGCAATTCATCCTGGTCGCGAAAAACAGGAAAAAGCCGCTTTTTCGATACCAATAATTCATTTTTTAACGTCTCCGGCAGCACATTTCTCGGAACGGTATATTTTTCCAATTTGCCGGACAGCCATTTTGCCCACTCAATGTCTTTATGGCTGTAACTGATGAAAGCGAAATATTTGTTGCTGTTGTCTTGCATTGGAATTGCAGAAAAAAGAAAAAATCGAGATAATACTCTAAAGTTGTGTACCGCTTGCGTTGAAAGCGTTGGTCAAGGAAAATGGTTTTTACCCTTTTTACTCAGACCAACGATGATGAATTTTAACACAATCCGTAGCGACCGTCAAATTTCCCGTTTTTAAGGCAGCGACATTGTCACCGGAATCGTCCGCCTGAGTTCAATTCTCAATGTTACCGGAATGTAACAATATTGTTCTTGTTTACACATTTCATCGAATTTGTCTGTAACTTCTTTTATCATCTCGGCAAAAGCGGGATTTATCTTTGTTGTATCAATCCCTTTTTCTCCTTCATCAATTGAATTTATGAAGGCGGATATAGTCATGCTCGCCCAATGTTGGACATCGAAAATGTTGTAATCCTTGCCTATCTATATCTGTAAGATAGTCCCGCAAAAGAAGAGAACCGTGTGTTGACTGAAAATCCTGAAAGTGTATAATCAAACACATCTATGGACATACACAACTTTTAATTAGGGGATTACTCATATTGAGGTTGTGTCAGGAATTTATTGATTGAGTCGTAGAAGCCCCCTTATTTTCCCGTATGTTTAACGTTCATTCCAATAAATTTATAACACTACCCATATTGATAGGAAAGTTGGAAACAATACAATCAATGGTTTTCAGCAGTTGGTTTTACAACTTTCGAGATTGCTCTTTTGGGGCAACAACTCCGAAAAAATACTTCATTCGTCATCTATGATAATACATCCACGGACAAATAAAACCATATTTTTTTCTTGGCAGTCGGATTTACCGAGTGACGCGAATCATTATGCGATAAAAGGTAGCATTGAAAAGGCAATCAAGGAAACGGATTTATCCTATGATGAGGCGACGCGAAACACAAGCGGCAGCATAAATATTCTTGAGAAAATCTATGAGAAAATATCCGTTGCAGATATTTTTGTATGTGATATTACAACTGTAGGTAAAATTCAAAATACCAATGCGAGCAAGCGTCCTACACCGAACCCAAATGTGTTGTTAGAATTAGGATACGCTATTGCCCATTTGGGGTGGGAGAGAATTATTTTGGTTTACAATGAAAAATTTGCGGATAAAAATTCTTCAAATTATTCTGACCTTCCATTTGACATATCAAAACATCGTCTCACCAAATATACAGTTAATGATAATGACGACAAAGTCGGAAAAGACAAACTAACTGAATCCCTTAAATCCGCTGTAAAAACGATTCTTCAAAACAAATCCGTCACAAACGGAACCATTATCCGCAGTGTTCGTGAAGGAAAAAGGGAAAAGGATGTTGAAAATCTAACTTGGCTTCTCAAACGTATCAGTTTAAAAGCATTTGATACCTTTCGGGATAATTTACCGGAGAAAATGTATATGCCGGTTGTTAATTTTTTCGCCGAATGTATTAACTATTGTCATAACAACAGTTTGTTTCACATACATAATCAAGAATTAAAAATGTTAATAGATGAATTTTGCCATTCACTGTAGACGATTTGTCGGCTAGGTGGATGCTTGCATTTTCCAGACCGTGTGTGTCCAACAAGTGATTATAATAATGGTATAGGATTTTATTATATGCACGGATTGGAGGAGTTGTGCCGCTCTGAAGATTGTGACATTTTTAAAAATGAGTGTTCAAGATTTAATTCGGCTTATCAACAACTCATACCTTACATACGCGATTATTATTCGTTGGAAGAAATTAATGTTGATAGATTGAGTGTTGAAGCGTGGAATGCATTTGTTGGTCGGCATAGGGACAGGCATTGTTCTCTCCTTGATGTGTGCTGTTCGTTACGAAAAAGCATTATAACATATTTGCTGCGTAAAGACAATAGCAATTAAAGAAACGGGCTTGCTGCTCGCCGCTAGTTTCCCGCTTTTCTTCTGTTGCAATCCTTGCATAGCATTTGGCAATTTTCCGTAACCGTTTTGCCGCCCTGACTCCACGGCGTAATATGGTCGCCTTCCATCTTGTCGATTGCAAACGATTGCTTGCAATGAGGACAAACACCGTTCTGCCTTTCATACACTTCACGCTTGTCATTATTATCAAAATTGCGGATATTCAAACAGCGTTCATCGCCCGTCAAAACATATTCATAAACACCGCTTTTCTTGTTCACGTCTCTGTCCGACATCAACGTCTTTATCCGCTCCTCTAACTTGTCCGTATCAAATGAATCGTTTTTGTAACAATTATAGAACCCGCCCCAATTCAATCCCTTCATCTCCTTGCGATAAACCTGAAACACTTCTTTTACCCAAGTAATGACATTCTGAAAATACTGCCATAACTCATTCGCATCTTTGTCGTGCTGATGCACTGACATATACTCTTCAATTTTGCCGTTGTTAATCCAAGCGATTGCCGTTTCTAACAGTTCTTGACGTATCGGTGCTCCGTTCACATACGAGACACTAATTTGGTGTGCGATACAGCCCGTCCTGCTAAAATAACCTTTTGCGTCCGTCAACCATTCGCCTGTATAAACGGCATTACGCAATTCCTGTTTCGTCAACACGGCACCCGCAATGTTGACAATTTCAAACCACGCCAACTTTTCCGAATCTGTTCCTTCGCAAAAATAAACCATCAGTTCGTAATCCAGGATGGGTTCTTGCTGGTCGCCGGTCAGATTATCAAACCTTTTGTCCGCAACAGAAAATTTATTTGCAACATATTCGCAAATACTGATAGTCCGCTGCTGTCCGTCAAGCACTTCGTAATTGCCGCCGTTTTTCACCCAATACATTACATTGAGCGGAAATCGGTTGCGGACGGATGTAATCACGGCATCCCGCTGTTGCTCTTTATAGACGAACTCCCGCTGATATTTCGGACGTATGTCAAGTTTCCCGCCGTATCCTCTCACCCCTTCTTCCTGCGAGTTTGTGTATCCGTTCACAAGTTCCCGTATCGGAATTTGATGTAATTCAATTTTCATTTTTGTATCCTCTCTTATGCCGGATAAAAATTCGGGCATATAATCTTTCATTGTCAATGTATCCTCTGTCAAGTTTCCCTTTCCAGTTCGGATTCACCAATTCCGGCAGCAATCCTTGCTTGACATCGTAGTCAGCACCGATAATTTCAAACTGGTCGGGATTGTATTTTTCCAGAAACGAAACAGGTACTCCCATTATGCCGTTATAGGTTTCCGGCAACGGAATTTCAGATGTTTTTGACACTTCGATAGCGTTATAGTTTTCATATTTTGGGTACTTCTCCGGCAAATAACGCCAACCAAGCCGCAACGGTTCGTGCCGCTGTTTGTGGTCAAGATTAGTAAACCACATCGTATTCCCCATTTGTTTCATACGTTTTCCGTGTTTGTCTAAAAATGTTCCGGCATAATCTTCCGGGACGGCATATTGTTTCGCTCCGTTATTTATACCGACCCACATTTTGTTGTCTTTAATCAGCGGGAAAATCTCTTTGTATGTAATGGCATTCATATTACCGATAATCAAGAACTTTTTATCATATTCAATCAGTTGGGCAACATATTCTTTGAACAAACTGAACGGCGGATTGGTAACAACGATGTCCGCTTGTTTCAGCAATTCGATACATTCTTCGCTGCGGAAATCGCCGTCGCCTTTTAATACACCCCATTCGTTTTGTTTGATGAACACATCATAGTCCTCGAACTGATCATTGACGCGGTCTTTGCTGTCATAAACGCAATAGACGGCTTGTTCATCTTTGTGTTGACTGAATAAATCGGGATTGAGGTTTTTGTAGCAGACGGCAATTAGTTTTTTCAGACCGAGCAAATGAAACGAAAGGAAAAAATGCCGGAAAAAGTTGCTGACGCGCGGGTCGTCGCAGTTACACAAAATAGTCTTACCTCGAAAATGTTCCCAATAATGGTTACACTCTCTCTCTATGTCGGTGAGTTGCGTGTAAAACTCATCGTTTTTTTCTCTTTTGGCGGATTGTAAATTGGTGTTTTTGGCTGTTTTGGACATTGTATTGTTCCTCCCTCCTGTACTCTAATTGTACCTTTTTTATTCCAAAATTCAATATCCTTGACAATTTTGCAGCGGCGGTTTTTTATAGATGAATTCCTTTTTTCTTACGGCGGATTAAAAGCCGATGATAAAGTTTTTTACCGTTAACGATTGCGGTCGGGTCATCACCGATTAAAAACTCTCCGGCGTGTTCTTTGCTGTTTGTCTTTGCCAATATCTCGAATTGGTCGGGACAATACTTATCGAGAAACGTTATCGGTACTCCCATTATGCCGTCATAATCTTCCGGAATATCTGCCGTTTCCGATACTTCAACGGCATCGTAGTTATCGTACTTCGGAAATTTTTCGGGAGTATAACGTTCGCAGATTGGTAACGGTCGATGCCGTTCCTTAAAATCCAAATTGGTGAACCAGCGGACACCTTTGACACGGATGAACTTTTTTCCATTTTCGTCCACACGGTATCCTGCGGCGTTGAGCGGATAGCTGTCTGGGACAGCAAACTCTCTATCGCCGCTGTGAATACTGGCACCAAGCCACATTTTATCTTCCTTAATCCACTTGAAACATTCCTTATATGTGATTGCGTTGACGTTGCCGACAATCAAGAACTTTTTATCGTATTCTATCAGTTGGGCAACATATTCTCTGAATAAACTGAACGGCGGATTGGTAACAACGATGTCCGCTTGTTTGAGCAATTCGATACATTCTTCGCTGCGGAAATCGCCGTCGCCTTTTAATACACTCCGTTCGTTTTGTTTGATGAACACATCATAGTCCTCGAACTGGTCATTGACGCGGTCTTTGCCGTCATAGATACAATAGACGGCTTGTTCGTCCTTGTGCTGACTGAATAAATCGGGATTGAGGTTTTTGTAGCACGTTGCAATTAGTTTTTTCAGACCGAGAGAATGAAACGAAAGGAAAAAATAACGGAAAAAATTGCTGACGCGCAGGTCATCGCAGTTGCAAAGGACGGTTTTTTCCTGAAAAAGCGGGAGATAATACGCCATCTCTTTTTCTATGTCGGTGAGTTGGGTATAAAACTCATCGTTTTTTCCCCTTTTAGCGATGTGCAGATTGGAATTAGACGCTTTCGCCATTGTACCGAACGTCAGACGCTCATTGCAATAATCCAACATCCCGCCTAAAATTATGCAAGACCAATTTTCAATAGACAACAATATATAGTGAAGGTCTATGACTTTCAAGAAGAATGGGAATAATTCAAATGAATACCGCCGAATCCCTTCCGCCGTTGTTTTTTCGCTCATCATACACTCTCTGTTGTCCGCAGAAGAACAGCCAGTGCGCTGTTCTCTGATGAGCGGCAAGATTATTCAAGTCCCCCGGTCTGGCAATAATGCCTCTGATTATCGGGACTTGGCGTGTCCGGGTTTGACAAGATGGCGAAGGAAGGTTTAGGGTCATCTTCATCGCATAAATGGGGGGGAGGTGTGTTCACTGTCGCCCCCGCTGTGTACGTGCTGTAGGTTGCCCTATCGGGGGGTTATTTTATACTTTGCTTTCGTGTAGAGTGATTTTTAGAAGTCTCCTTATGTCTATCATCCTCATCGGTTACCGCTGTACAGGTAAAACGTCGGTTGCCCGTCAACTTGGCAGCCGACTGATGTTACCCGTCATTGACTCCGATTCGGTCATCGAAGAACGGACGGGTAAAAATGTTGCGGAAATTTTTGCCCAATGCGGTGAAAATGTGTTTCGGGACATCGAAGAATCCGTGATTACCGATGTTCTGGCCAGCGGCGAAACATTCGTTTTATCCTGCGGCGGCGGTGTGATTTTACGTCAAACGAACCGGCAGCGTCTCCGCAGTGCCGGTAAAGTTTATTGGCTCACAGCAACGCCGGAAACAATTATCGAACGGATGCGTGCCGATACACAGAGCGCATCGCTGCGTCCGAATTTGACGGTTCTTACGCCGCTCGAAGAAATCAAAACGCTTTTAACGCAGCGGCAGCCGTTATATGCCGAAACAGCACATGAAACCATTGAAACCGACCATTTCACCACAGATGAAATTGTTGACCGGATGTGCCGGAATGAGGAAGTGTTGACACCGACAAAGGGTGCGTAAAAATTTGTCGGGTGCTGTTTTTCGTCCTACCGGGACAAAACTTGCATAACTCTTATTTTCCTTTTCCGACCCCTTAATAGTAATGCGTCTCCAAACTAGTACCCTTATTCCCTTAATTTACAAATAAGGGGAAACAATGAATGGGAACCCGTGCTACTAAGGGTACCGGGGAAAATAAGGGTTTCGGACAAAGGAAAACCTTATTTTCAAAAAAAAAAAATATCCGACAAATTTTTACGCACCTGCCGCGAATACACAAATAAAATGCGAATATCTTTATTGATATTTATTCGTTCCCCTTCGTGCATTCGCGGCTTAAAATTCGATTATTATCAGAGCCGCTATCGCAAGACAGCGGGCTTTTTGTTTTTCCCGCTGTCTTTGCGGCGGCTCTGATACCGACGGCTCTGAAACTCATCAAGGACTGGGCGGAAGGAAACTGTCTTCCGTTATCTCGTCATTCAGCGTGGACGAGTTTGCCCAAATCAACCGGTCAACATTATCGTTGACAAATGACACACTGCCGTCTCCGTAAGCAACGTTCACTCCGCCGGTGTGATTACTCGCTGCCTTTACAAAACCGCGCCGGATACCGCTTGAAGGAGTAAAATTGATACTGGTGAAACCGCAGGCATTTCTTTGATTCGGTGTCAGATACGCATTATAAACCGAAAGATCCCAACGGCTGGACAACCACGATTCACAGCGGTTCTGCTTGCCCGTAATCGCCCCCCACGCCGCCGTTACTGCAACCAAATCGGGGTTGGCGGTATCGACTTCAGGTTTGTCCGCATTGAGTGTTAGACGGTTGCAGACATTAGCATCGGAGGCTTGCCTCCCGCTTAAAGAACTCAGGTACACCAACGCTTCAGACAGCATCATCGTATTGCTCGTGCCGTCTGTCATCGATTCAAAACCGTGGTCGCCGTTGGTCTTCTCGACAGTGTTGGGGTCAAGGTCATCGTTTGCATCCAAAGCACAGGAATTCGCCGCCTTGTAAAATACGCCGTCTGACTTGACATCAAATCTCGAATTCTCTCCTGTTCCCGAACCGACACAGACAACGTAGTTTCCGGGTTTCCAGCCGCCTTGTACATCGTGGTCTATCTTTTCATCGGAAGGACAAAGAATACACGGAAGGTCGATATCTTTAATATCGTCATAATACGGATTGGGAGACGATTTGAAATGACCGCTTGTGATTTGCGAAAAGTTTTTTCCCATCGCAACGTTAGCCATCTCGATAAACGGCAATACTCTTGCCAAAGCACCGGCACAGTCTGCGTTCTCATAGACCTTCGGGGTCATATCCGTCTCACCGGTTGTTGTATTGTAACTGGTTGGACCGACACCGTATTTTAGTCCGTGCGGCGGAAGAACGTTAAACGTGTCGTGGTGACTGTGCATCGCCAACGCCCACTGTTTTTCATTGTTGGAACAGGTCATCCGCCTTGCGGCGTTTCGGGCTGCCTGAACGGCTGGTAAGAGCAGGGCAATTAAAATCCCGATGATGGCGATAACGACCAGGAGTTCGACAAGGGTGAAGCCGAACTGCCTGCCTGAATTACCCCCCCACCCCAAGTTAACAAAACTGCCGCATTCGGCGGCGGACGGGGTGAAGCCAGTCATCTGTTTTCCGGCTTTTTCGGGTGCATCGGAACTCTTGGGCGGGTTCCGGTGTTTAACGGGACTGAGAACGAACGATTGCTGTGACATTTTTTTCTCCTTAGGTTAGGTGTTTAGTGATACCGGATGTCTCAAACAAATGCGGAAAACAACGTGTTCCAGCACGTCTCCGCATCTTTTTTTAGAGACTCATCTTTTCACTGTTAAAACATTTTACATTGTTAAAAATTTTACGCAATGGGGGGGGAAGCAGCGAGTGCCGAACGCATCCAACGAAACAATACAAATTTGAAAAATAACAATAGAGATATTTTGTAATTTTGGATTATCCATAATATAACAATACTAAAACATTTGTATAATTTGGCAAAAATACCGAAAAATCACCATTTTTTCTTGTTTTACTCCCTACCCATTGTCAAAAAAACGTTCTCTGTTAGAATAACCCGTTCCATAAATCAAACATCGAACAATCAAAAATGACTATGTCGTCCAAATTTGGTGTTAACAAACTTTTTCGCCGTTTCTGTTATGAAATTCACCTTTGGCTCGGCATTGTCAGCGGGCTTGTGCTGTTCCTCGTTTGCTTGAGCGGGACAACCCTCGTTTTCCGCGAAGAAATCGTACGCCTTGCCGAACCGGCGAAATACTACGTTGACGTTCCGCCCAACGCCGCAAAAATGCCCGTTGACGAGATAATTGCAAAACTCGAAGCAGGCAATATCCCTGAATATGCCGGTATGAAAGTGTCCGGCATCGCCATTCCCAAAGCGGCAAACCGCACCATTACCGTAACGCTGACAACCCCGCGCCCGCAAGGAGAACGTTCCGAAGGTGCGGGCAGACGCGGACAGCGTCCAGACGGTGAACAGCCGCAAGGAGAACGTTCCGAAGGTGCGGGCAGACGCGGACAGCGTCCTGACGGCGAACAACCGCAGGGAGAACGTTCCGAAGGTGCAGGCAGACGCGGACAGCGTCCTGACAGTGAACAGCCGCAGGGAGAACGCGGTCAGAATCGGGGCGGTCAGCAAGGCGGAGGCGGAATGAGAGGCGGCGGTAAAATGGTTCTGGTGAATCCCTATACGGCGGAAATCGTTGCCGAAGGAGGCGGACGAAACAGCGGCGGCAAACTTGGGGCGTTCTTTATGTCGATGACGCAACTTCACCGGAATCTGTGGATTTCATACCGGCTCGAATCGCTAGGTCCCCGTGCAAGTCTCGGCGGTTTAATCGTTGGTATCTCAACGATTATTTTCGTTGCCGTTTCGCTCACCGGCTTGGTACTGTGGTTTCCCCGAACCTGGCAGAGTTGGAAACGCTGGGCATCGTGGAAGCAAGGTTTGACGGTCAAATTCCGCAGCGGGATTTGGCGGTTCATTTATGATTCCCATAACACCATCGGCTTTTACTTTTTGATACCCTGCCTGATAATGGCACTGACGGGTTTGTGCTGGTCGTTCTCTTGGTATCGGGACGGGGCAAGTGCCGTTCTCGGCGACCAGATTTTCAAACAGCGGATGCAGCGACCGGAGAAAATTGAGTTGCCGGCAGAGGGAGCGGTGCCGATGCCGATTGGTCAAATTCTTGAGCGGCAGAGAGAGTTGACTCCCGATTTCGGCGACATCAGCATTTCGATTCCGCAGGACAGGGAATCGGCAATGGTGATTCAAACGGGACGCAGCGGTTTTTTTGCGTTGGCGATTAAGGATAAGACGCAGTGGGACCGTTTTCGCGGTGAGGTTATTCCGGTGGAGTCTTTTGGCAAGCGTGTCGAGGTGGAGCGGTTTGCAGACAAGCCGTTTGGTGCGCAGATTGCGGCGGCGGTTCGACCGCTGCATTTCGGCGACATTACGGGTTTGTCGTCCAAGATATTATTTTTCTTTGCGTGTTTGTTTGCAACGACGTTACCGATTACCGGCGTTGTGCTGTGGATTAGAAAACTGCTCAAAAAACGGGGCGGATGTAAATCCTGTTCCCAATGAGAACAAACGCTGGGAGATGCTGCTGTTTTGCAATTATGCTCCGCTCAATTCCGGGTAATACTTTGCAACCAGTTGCTTTTCTTCGGCGGTCAAATCTGCAAACAGAATCGGTTTATCGACCGGACGTGTCTGCTTTTGATTCAAACGATTCATCAAACTCCAATTCCGGCTCGGCGCATCCGGCATTGCATCACGCGGCTCTTCGGCTTTCACATCGTAACGTGTGAAGTCAATGACACGCTGCGAGGATGCATCATTGATTTTTTGTAACAACGCCAGCCGGAACATCTTGTTCATATACCAGCGGATTTCCTTGTCAATGTCCGACCCGCCGATACCGCTGCCCCGCTGAACGAAACGGTAATTGACCGCATCGTTGTCTTTGAAATGATTCCGCCAGCGCAAAGCGAACTCCCCCTGCGTTTCAAAAATCAAATCGGGATAACGCCGGTACAACTCTTGCAGAAACAACGTCAAATCTCCAATTTGCTTGGGCATCAGAGCGAGTTCCCAGCAGACGGTTACCCAAGCGAATTGGTTCAAATCAAAGCCGCTGCCGTAATGAACTTCGCACGCTGCGAGCATTTCTTGCAGCCCTTTTTCTGTACCGAAATGAAAGAGAGATTCAATCGGACCGACTCCGAGGCGGCTGTTAAAACCTTCGGCAAAACCTTTGCGTCTTGCACAAAGGAAGTCGCACGTCCAGCCGTCGAGGTTGACGCAATCAATGAAGTCTGCCTGTCCCTGTGCCGGCTTCAGAAAATGTTCGCGGCTCGGATAATACGGATAACACATTGCCCCGTCGCCGTCGCCGTTGTCGATGGCGTATTGACTCCATATATTTCCTTGGGCAGCGTGTATCTTTTCTTCTTCGGCGAGGTAACGCAAATTTTCTGCGGCAAGGAAACCGCCGACAACGCTTTTCGGACGATAACCGCCGCCGACAATATCGCTAACCATTGCAAGGGCATCGTGCAAATCGGCATTGACCTGTTTGCGGCTGTTGTACATCGGCGAAAAAAAACCGCCCGGAAGAAATGTAACTTCATCGCCGTATTGATGATGATATTCGGCAGCCTGCTTGCGGATGTCAGCGTAGTTTTGCCGTTTATCCTGCAATGCAAGCCAAGAGAACGCCCAAGTCATTTTGCCGTTTTCGCAGCCTTTACGGAAATGTTCCCGAAACAAGCGGAAATTTTGTAACGTGTGAATGTGTGCTTCGTCGAAGCCGGCATTTTTCGTTCGGCTGACTTCAATTTGATTGACCCGAATCACGGAGTTGAACGTAAAGAATCGTTTGCCGGTAAGCGGTGCGTTTGCTTCGGCAGCGGCACGAAACGGCAGTACTCCTGCTGCACAGGCGGTTCCGAAGGCGGCAGAAGTTTGTAAAAACTGACGGCGGGTAAAATCGAGGTTCGGCATTGGAATCGTTCCTTTCGGTTATTAATGGAAGCAGAAATTGGACTCCCGGCGATTCCCGCGTTTACGGCTGTTTTCCAAGGAAAAGACACTTTACAACAGGTACTATAAAAAATACCGATTTTCAAAATGACTAAAGGATAACGGAGTTACAAAAACAGCGGCATGTGATGTGCTGCTCCTTATTTGTTTTTTTCAATCAGCGCAATCCTGATGTTCCTGAACTGAATTTCCGTTGTTGCGTCGTGTCCCTGAAACTGAATTGTTCCAGGTTCCGTTCGCAAACCCTTGCGGGGATTGACATCTGCTTTGCGTTCGTCTTTGAAATCCATTACCTGAAGACCGTTGACCCAAGAGGCAAACTCATTTCCTCTTGCCGCAACCGTTAAGTAATTCCAAACACCGTCTTTTGCTCCGGCATTACGTCCGATTTGCCGGCGGAACAAACCGCCGGTGTCCGTACCAATGTATTTTTCATAGTCCGCATCCGGCGGATGATTAAAGATTTGACATTCGTAACCGTTCATCTTTTCGCCCGGAATACAACGAAAAAACACTCCGCTGTTGACAGGTTTGTCCGTCTTGTATTCGAGTTGCAAAACAAAGTCGCCGTAGATACCTGCTGATTCCAAAGAACCGCTGCCTCCGGTCAGGAGAATCGTCCCGTCTTCAACGGCGGCTTTGACATCGCCGATGATTTTCCAGTTACCGAGTGTTTTACCGTCGAAAATAGCGGCGGCATTTGACGGTCGATACTTCGAGTTGTCGAGCGTTATGTCATTCAAGAGAGAGTTTATTATGGTATTACGGGGCAAAAAAAACCGCACCGGAGAATCTTCAAGACTGTCAGGGCGGATTGCAGCGGTGTAGGTGAGTTTTCCGTTTTTTACCTCGGCGTTTTTCCAGCCGTAAGCGGATATGCCGTCAAAGAGACGGATTATCCCGCTTTGCAATTCCGATTCGGAGAGCGGGACAAATCCCGTAAGCACCGGCGGCTTTTGAGCCGAAAGAACTGCCGGTATTAACGTAACGACAAATAAAATCAAGGAACGGAACATCGTCATTATAATTTTGATTTTCTATTTATTTCGGGAAATGCAAAACATATAGGAGAGCGATAACTTATCTATAGATTTATCGAAAATGTATTCCCCTACCCATTTTACAATCGCAAAAAAGATAGAATAGATAAAAAAAGGAAATTAATTTTTTGTTTTAATATCCCCTGTTTTGCCTATTTTAGAGTTGAAGAAACTGTTTTTTTAATGAATCTATAAATAAGCCGCCGCCTTCACATGCAGAATAACACAACAAAGCGAAAAAACAAGATTTTTGCCCTGTATCTTATCTTTTTTCGTAAATTTTTGAGGATTTTGTATAGATTTTTGTTTCGCACAGAAACGGCAACTAACCCTTTTTTCTAACAACCATAGCGGATAACACCGCTATTCGCATACCGGCTGGCACGGCTTCGGCTTATAAACTTGCACAGGAACCTGATACGATACAACCTTCGGAACACAACGCTCAACCGTAACCGGTACCTTTTTTGCTTCTATCCGGCAGCAGCGGACAATCTTCTCACACATCACCGGTTTCAGTACCGTATAATTGCAATGCTTCACTTTCTCTTCCGGTATCATCTTGCAAACCTGATACGGCACCGTCTTCTGATGCGTTTCCGTTGTCATCCGGCAGACCTGATAACTGACCGTCTTGACACGCTGTTCAGGCACCATCTTGCAAACTTTGTACCTGCAACTTTTCTGCACCGGCACCATTTTACAAACCTGATAACTGACCGTCTTGACGCGCTGTTCAGGAATCATCTTGCAGACTTTGTAAGTGCAAGTCCGAACTTCCGGCACCACTTTGCAGACCTGATAGCATACGGTTTTAATCCGTTGCTCCGGCACGTATTTGCAAACGGTGTAGGTGCAACTCTTTTGTACGGCAACCGGCTTGCAAACCTGATAACTGACTGTCCTGACCCGCTGTTCCGGAACCATTTTGCAAACCTTGTATTGACAGACCCGCTGTTCCGGTACTAACTTGCGGACACTGTAATGGACAGTCTTGACGCGGTGTTGCGGAACATACTTTACACAGGTGATATTCTTTTCCCGCACTTCCGGCACCCAAACCTTGCGATAACAGGTTGTCGGCGGCAGTTGCTCTTTGACAAGTTGGTACTTTATCGGATCGCGTACTTTCGGTGCGCAGGGGTCGTCACAGGCATTCGGTTCACAGGGGCTGCAAACCGCAACACGTTTATAAATAATCGGACCTGATACCTCGTAGGCTTGTTTTGTCCAGCGTCCCGAACAGTACTGTACCGTTTTTTGATAGGATTGCGGCACACAAACCGTATAAGAAACTTGCTTTGTCTGGACTTCGCAAACCGGTCGGCAAACCGTATAGGCTTTTTCCCTGACTTCCCAAACCGGTCGGCAAATTGTATAAGGAATCTGTTTTGACCGGGTTTCATAGGCCGGCTTATATTCTGTCCACGTTTTCACCCGTTGTTCCGGTACGGCTTTGCAAACGGTATAGGGAATTTCTTTCGTGCGGTTTTCGGAAACGGCTCTGTTAACCGTGTATTGCCGCTCGCGCAATTCCCAACTCGGCTTGCAAACGGTATAAGGGATTTGTTTCGTCCGGGTTTCATAAACCGGCTTGCACTCTGTCCAAGTCCGTTCCCGCTCTTCGTATTCCGGTCGACAAACGGTATAGGGGACTTGCTTTGTTCGGGTTTCATAAACCGGCTTACAAATATCGTAATTGACCGTCTTCGTCCGAGTTTCATAGACAGGTCGGCAAACGGTATAACGGATGGACTTTGTACGGACTTCGGGAATATACTTGCAATACGTTATTTTTTTTGCGGTCGGAACTTTCTCAAAGACCGTTTTATAGACGGTCGTCTGCTGCTTTTCATAGACGATTTTTTTGCACGTCTTCATTACAGTGACGCAATGGTCAACGTAATCGCAGCATTGAGGAATCGGGTCGCAGACACCGATACCGCACAAACCGGCACTGACACTTTGACCGGCAAAAAGAACACCAGCCGTAACGGCAATGATACTGAATAATAAACGTGTCATTTGAAAAATCTCCTCGTCCGTTATCTTTACGAAACGGTACTCGTTTGACGTATCGGTTTATCGAATAGCGAAACTACAACGAAAACCTAATTAAATAGGCTAAGTCGTTTGGTTAAGCAAGGCAAAAAGCGTTGAGTTTAACGCTGCACGGGGTAATATACACCATAGATGGGAAGATGCAACAAAAAAATGAAAATTTTTTGCAATGTCCTTGTTCTTGCCAATACCTGTTATCAGCCGGTACGCCGACCAGTACCGTTCTCTTCGCTTTCGTTCGGCATTAAGGCAAAAGTTCGGCGACCAGAGGTTTTACAAATTTACAGGGGCGTATTTTTCCAGAAGAGGATTATCCGCTGACGGTGTTTGCCGTTAGTTCGATATTTTTCGCACTGGTCATTCTGACCGGTATGTTACGGCGATGCCTGTAGATGCTCAAAAATAGCAGCAAAGAGAGGAGAAATGACGGATATAATGCCACCCGGAGGTTAAAAATGCAAGCGGACTAAAAACTCCCCATACAATATGTACCGCTACAGACTACACGACTCCCAAATGTTTTTCGGCGGCATCGCGTTCGCGCAAATATAAGGATAACGCCGTCTCAAATGTCGTTGCCGGTATCTTCCAAAGCGGCTCCGTGTCCGTATGTTCCGATACGTGCCGGGCAAACAAATTATGCAGAAACTTAAACAAATGACGAGGCACTTTCAACTTCGCAAACGCATCAATGAGCCTCTTGCGGTCAAGCGGGACATCAAAGAAATCCGTTATCTGCGGTGCCTTTCCCTCCGCAGCACAGGCTCGAAGACGGGTATTCGTCAAGTCAAGCAGTGCCTCGCCCGTCCAATCCAATGACCGCACCAAATTTTGCTTATCAAGCCGCGCACGCTGATGAAATTCGCTGCTCTCCCGCTCCATAAAAGTCAGCAACTGGTCAGGCAGAAGCATTTTCAAACCGACACGGTCGTGTTTTAACAGTTTGTTATCAAATATAGACCAGACGATTAACTTCATCAACTCCGCCGAACCGTTTATCAGATACGGCTCATCAATCCTGTCCATAATGACTATCAGCCCGTCTAATCCAAGCGGCTTGCAAACGGCAAGCAGTTTTTCCAGCATAGCGTACCGGTGGTCGGTACTGCCCGAAACGGGGAACGGCATATCGGCAAAATCCTGCTTTTGGAGACGCAGCAAAATCTTGAACAACGTCCCTTTGCGGTGCGGCAGCACACGAAGCGACCGTTTTAACTTCCACGCTTGCCAAAACCGTTTTCCATCTTTTATCATACACGGCAGCCAGGAACCGATGATGATTGACCAAAGCCAAGGGGTTAGCAGCGTGTAGAACGTTTTCGTAAAATGCAGGGCAAGGAACGTTGTAAAAAACGTTACAAGAAACCCGAATGTCCATTCCCAAGACAAGGGATAACGGAGTGAATACCAATGAATGTACTGCAATTTCTTTGCGAGTTTTGTCCATCGGGTTAACGAATTTTCGCTTCGGGAAGTATCGTAACAGGCAGCGAGTAACAATAAATCGCGGACTTGATTCTGATTCAGTTTTTCAATCGGCAGCGGTTTAGCGTCAACGGCTGCCGGATGAGAGTGCTGCTCCGGTTCGAGAATTCGGTCAACGAGTTGAGTTACTGCCAGCGATAAAACGGCATCGAGATGGTCCCAGATTTCGTAACGAGCCAAGACCTTTTGGATTTTGCGTCCGCGCGGAAACCGCTGTCTGAATTGGTCGATGAACGGATTCAGGTCAGAATAATCAATAACCAGCGGACGGCTGCCCTGATGACCGGTGTTGTACTCGGTAAGCATCCGAATCATTTGCAGCCGCAGTGCCGTCTTGCCGGAACCTTTTTCGCCGAGAACGACCGATGTTGCCGGTTCGGCTGGATTGCCGTAAATCTTGTCCCAGGCAGCGTGGAACGAATTCGTCAAACAAAACCGCTTGAAGACATCATCGTTTTGAGCATCTTCTTCGGCAAATGGATTGCCGATAACGCCGTAATAATCAAAAAATTCGCGGACTTTCATTGGTGTTGAAGAACGATGACGGATAAGGCGGAGGCTAATGCCGCCCGCCTCTTTGTTTTTGTTGCTGCTTTTACTTTACTTTGCTTTTATTCCGTTTTCTCGGCATTTTCCGGCGAAAATATCTTGTGGCAGTCGTGGCAGGAATTGTTCACGTCCTCCATTGCTTTTGCAAACGCCGCATAATCGGCTTTTCCGTCAGCGAATGCGTGTGCCGCTGCGTTGGCTTTCAAGGCGGTATCACGCAACTGTTCGCACTCCTTCTTCCATTCGGCGTGAGCATCAGGCTTTGCCGTATCCTGCACGTTGGCAATGCTTCCCTGTGCGATTGCCGCCAATGCTGCCAGCCCGCCGAAGAGTTGCGCCGATTTCTTTTCAAGCGTTTTCTTCAACTTCGATTCTTTATCGCTTGTCCGTTTGATAGCCGAATTGAGATTCGGGACGGCTTTCATTACCGGTTTCAGCGAAGCGGTTTTTGTGTTCCAATCCAGCGGCTGCATACCGGCTTCCCCTTTTCCTTCGAGAGCCTCTTTTAGTGCCGCAAACGTTTTTTGGGCGGCTTCGAGGTTCTCTGCCGTTTCTAGTTTTTTGGCGGCGGCGATAATCTGCGGGGCGAATTTTTTGTACTTTGAATCATCCGCTGCGAGTCCGGCGGCTTTGGTTACGAGAATCAGTCCGTT
Source organism: Planctomycetaceae bacterium (assembly GCA_031289675.1). Lineage (GTDB taxonomy): Bacteria > Planctomycetota > Planctomycetia > Pirellulales > Thermoguttaceae > WRKP01. Next base: position 11,135 of record JAITOZ010000210.1, on the reverse strand, counting down.
GGCATCGCGGACGATTTGCTCTGCGTCCTCTTTATATTTGGTACTTCCATCGAGTTCTTCGATGTTTTTACCGATTTTTGTAACATATTCGTCAATTTGGGCGGTCAAGTCGGCGACGGGCGGCAGCAATACGGCATCGGCAGCAAATTTGCCGCTGACCGTTGACGGAACGGCAGAAGTTTTCGGAGCCGGTACAGCAGGCTGTGTCGGTCCCGCCGGTTCAACAGGGGGAGCAGGTTCCGGTTTTTCTTCCGGTTTCACCGCATCGGTTTTGGGAACGAGAGGTTCGACATAACCGGCACCGCTGTGGTCGTGTCCGGCGTGGTCGTGACCGGTTTTGTTCGGTTTATCTACTTCAGGTTTAGCGGTCGGCTGAACCGCTGGTTGACAGCCGAAGGTAACGGCAAGGGCGAGAACGCAAAGTACGGTACAGACATTTGTTTTCATTATTATTCCTCAAAACGGGGTTCAGTTTAGCCGGTTTGCTCGAAACCGGTCAGTGTTCACCAATTATACGTCAAGACAGCGGCTGCGTCAAGAACAGCAAAAGATAAAAATATCAGAGCCGCAATCGTAAGATGGCGATAAAAAAAGGAACCGCTGTGATAAGCGGTTCTTTTTTTAGTTTGCTGTAAGTGCTGTTATGAGCCACATAATAACACCCGCAAAGACGACTATCGGCAGCATAATGAGTCCCTCGTACAACATACCGTAGCAGCCGAATACCGCAGGTACTGCGAAAACAGCCGCAATCAAAAAGAGAGACAAACTCATATTCGTCTGGCGGCGACATCCGGTCATTATCGTCCACAATCTATCCCAAACGCATTCCGCTTTGTTTGTACCATCCTCATTTTCGTCCCATTTCAAGCCGAAGTAACGTCCTGCGACAGCAACGGCAATCATAACGATTACTGTTGCTATAATTATTGGTTTGCCCAATTCGCCGCTTTCCGTCCAAAGGTTCAAAATAGTTTCCATCATACTTCTCCTTTCGAGTTAGGAATTACGAGGTCAGAGAAGTCTTCCCTCACGTTAATATAACGCTTTTTTGGGCATTTTTTAGAGGGGGTATCTGCCGCCGTTCATTGAAGCGGACTGCATTCTGTGATATTCTTTCGGCAAACATCAATTGAGTTAAGCGTCATACCCGGAGATGACAAAATATCGTATCCGACAAAGGCATACAGCGTTCCGGCATACATAAAACAACTCGCTCCGGTATCCTATATTCTCGAACCTAACCGCGGTCTGCCTCGTATAGTATTTGTTCCCCCCAAAGTGTCACGGGGTAATACCTCGCCTTCATCTGACTCCCGGACAAACACACATCAGCAAAGCAGCGTTTTACGGCATAACAAGACGGGCTGTTCTGCCTCTGTTTATTTGCAGCAGACGGTACGGTTTGTACTTTTGCGGCTATTTTACGAGTCATAAGACGGTTTGCGGCTGGCAAATAGTGCTTTTATCAGCCACAAAGCCGTTTGTGGCTGACAGAATATCCACAAACGATTCTTGTTACCACCAAAATATATACAAAACGGCAAACATTACAAGATCATTAATCGGCTCATTTTAACTCGATTTTACGTCCCTCAGTAATATCCAATAATCTCTTGAATGTCAAAAGAGCCGGAATTCGTCCCCTGCCCGGAGTTATCTCCAAAATGACTTCAGATCGTTTCAGCAGGAGAAGTAAGCCATTGGCGGTTTTTTTGGCGAGTCCGCTTTTTTCGACAAACTCGTTGCTGGAAAATATCGGCGACTGGAAAATAGCGTCCAGAACCTGAATTGAATACTGGGAATGTGTCGTTTCCTGAATCACTGCCTTCATTTCATCATAAAGGTTCAATATTTCCTTGACCGTCTTACAGTTACTCTTGGCTTGTGCGGTCACGGCTCGGAAGAAAAACTCAATCCAACTATTCCAATCTTTTTCTTGGGAAATGCTGCGCAAACAGCCGTAATAGTCATCTCTGTTTCTTTCCAGGTAAGCACTAATGTAAAATGCCGGTCGAGAAAGTTTCCTCTTTTGATGAAGGAACAAGGGAATCAACAGCCGCCCGATGCGGCCATTACCATCGTTAAAGGGATGAATCAGTTCAAACTGGGCGTGCATAACAGCACATTGGAGGAGGATTTCAATATCATCGCCCGAAATGTACCGCTCCCATGCTTCTATATCGCTTTGAACTCGAATCGGGTCCGGCGGAACAAAAGTTGCGTTTTCGAGCGTGCAGCCGGGACGACCTATAAAATTTTGCTTCGTGCGAAACTGTCCCGGCGACTTATCTTCGCCTCGTACACTTTGCATAAGGATTTGGTGCATTTCCCGCACGAAGCCGAGAGAAAGCGGACGGGTAAGCAATTGTTCGCTGGCGAAATTCATTGCGGAACGATAATTCACGACTTCCTGAATATCGTCCTGTTTGTCCTTCGATTTGATAACACCGGCATCATGCTTTAAAATGTCCTCAATGGTCGCTTGGGTCCCTTCAATACGAGAAGAGAGAACCGCTTCTTCGATGATAAGCGGCGAGAGCATTAATTCAGGTTGAACGAGATTTTGGAGCAGACCATCAAATCGTGCCAATTCACCATTTGCTTCACCGACGAGTTTGAAAAGCCGCTGAAAATCAAGATGAGATACCGGAATGTCCTCAGGAATGTACGCTTTCATATTTTATGACACCCAATTCATTGGAGGCTAATTGTATATGTTACTGCTTCGTTAATCAATCGCCGTCCGGTATTCTTATTTTGCCGAAGCCTAACCCGCCGCTCCGTAAAAACAATAAATTATTTTTTATCTATTCCCGTCCTATCTTGCTATGCCGGTGCTTTCCCCTAAAATAAGCCGAAATTAGATATTGTTCGCAAGTTTTGCTCTCGCTCTTCCAAGTACAACCCGGTCCGCCGGTTGGAAGGTGAATTTTAACTGTCCCAATCATGCGTTCCCTTACGGGGATGTCATGGGGATAGCTTGCGGAGTTTCGATGCTGCTTTATGCTGCATTGCCGCAAGGCGTATGCCCCGGCTCTCTAGTTGTACAGATGGGAAACTTCGCTCGGAGCATCGTGGCATCCTTTTTCTGCCGCGTTTCTTGCTCGTATCGCTTTCCTCCAACTGTTATGTTCCGCCTCATTGCCATTCATCATCAGATTCGGTCACGCTTAGAATCCGTAATGCAGTTGTTGGACGATGCCGACAGACTGATTGAAACCTGCCAAGACGAACCGGTCTTGTCGTTCGATAATGTGAAGCGGACAGTCACCTGGCTGGGCGGGACGGCAACATTGGGAACGAAATCGTACCGCTTCCTCAAACTGCTCTGGGAATCATCGGGACACAAAACGAAAACGGTAACGCTGGAGCAGACAGTGTGGGACGGCAACAAAGTCAAAAAGCGTCAGATGACTGTTTCGACACCAGCAGGAACGAGACAGGTGGCAGTTTCAACAGCAAGCGTTCCGCAGGAAACGATGAACAAATTCTTGCAGCGTCTCAAAAAGGTTCTGTGCCGTGCAGACTTTCCGTATGAAATTGTGCCTGCGAAAAACGGCACAACCGGCGAAATAGACGGATACAAACTAAAAAAATGCTGAAATGTCCGAAAATAAACACCGGCATTGTCCGTAATGTCCGGTAGTAAATGGAAATGATGTGGTAAAGTGTGCAAGACCCGTCCGAAAGAATACTGATGAAAACACTACAACAAATGGCTAATACAAGAAAACGGAATGGAAATACTCTCGTTCCCGTTTTGGCAATTTCTGTTCTTATCGTTCTTTTCGGTATCGTTGTATGGAAATACGGCAACGCTTATGTCAGTAGTTTTTCTTGGTTTGACAGTTTTATCTGGCTTTGCGGCGTATGCTGTTTGGGTTTTCACTGCTGTTTCATTGTGGGGAAGCAACGTCCTCCGCAGAAAGAATATGCGCAACAACTGCTGCTCGGCTTTTGCGAATTTTTCCCCTTGCTCGGTTTGACCGGCACCGTGATTGCCTTACTCACCACATTACAAAGTCCTGAAATTGCCGATGCGGTGAGAACCCAGCAAATCGGTCCCGTTATTCAAAAATTTGCGCCAGCCTTAACCACCACAGTCAGCGGTTTGTTAACGATGATTATTAACCTTCTCGCCAACTTTAAGCTGCACCACACCATTCACCAATGAGCGTCAAAGGAATTATTGCCCGGTTTTTGCCGCTGCTTGATGTCATTACTTGCCTGCTCGGTATGTTTATCATACTGCTTGCTGTTGCGAAAATGCACGCCTCGCCGACGACGAACACAGAAAAAATCCGAAGTCTGTTTTTATACGCCAAACCGGATGGAACGGTCGAAAAAATCGACCCCAATACAGGGACGTTGACTCCTTTTGATAACGAAACGGACAAAGACATAGCGGCTTATTTTTCCGCCGATTCCCAAAATAAACCGAGCAAACTGCTCTTTCTCTGCACCGGGCAGGATGAGGACGATGGACCTTGGACAGGCAAACGAATCGAGAATTTGGTGGAGAGCAAATGGAAACTTCAAGAACATAACATTAAGTATTACCGTTTAATAAATGCCCCGTTTATCCGTAATCCTCAAACAAACCTTCAAACAGGAGAACAAAAATGATCAACCTACACTTGGGAATGACGAACCTATTTTCCCTCCTTGCGGCGATTACCCCCGAACAGGTGAACGACATCAAAGAAGCCGCTAACGCATTGTTTCTTGGGACGTTACCGCCCACCACCATCGACAATTTTATTCACACGCTCAACTATATGCCGCAGTGGGTTGTTGCCGGTGTAACAGTATTCGCCGGTACAGTGGCTGCGACCGGGTTGGTTCTGAGGCTTGCAAAATTAACTGGACCTTGGGCAGTGTGGATTAGTGCCGGCTTGGTCGTATGTGCTATGACCGCCGGTATTATCGCCGCAATCCAAGAATATCAGAATCCGGGCAAATGGGTCCCCCCGATCCCCCCCCCACCCCCGTCCATAACGATGGCGGACATCAAAGTTTCGTATATTGAGACAGACACAACGTGGAAGTGTCATACGGAGTTTGTCGTCAAAGACGGTTCGGACAAACAGACATTTGAAACCGATATCCGGCGTGAAAAAATAGACGAATTCGGCAAGGCGTTAACTGAAAAAAGTGCGGAATGGTTCGGCAAATACAAGGAGAAAAATCCTGAATTTAATGTGCTGCTCCGCAAAGAGCCGTTTCCCGGCGAGCAGATTTTAGAACGCACCGAAGAAGCGTTTCGGACAGCCGCAAAAGGTATCAACTTGCCTGACGGTCGTTTGAAAACGATGCGGGTCAAAGATAATTCGCCGCAGTGGCAAAGTAAGCCGTAGGCAGCAGTCTGTTTTAGCCCTTGTGCGGCAGGAAACATCTCCTGCCGCCAGTCATTCAACCTTACTTAATTTACGCAGCAATAATGAAAAACTTCATCAATAACGCTATGCTTATCGTCAACACCCTATCGTTCTTCCTTATGGTGCCGGTGGGGCTGTATTGGCTGGCAACCCGCCGTTCGCCGTACCCGCTGGAATCGCTGCTCATTACCGCCGCTTCTGTTTTGCTTGTCCTGTCGGCAAATTGGGCATTTCATAAATCGGAACCCTTCGGTTTCAAGAAAACGCTTCTCAACACGCTTTATATCGTCTTTCTCGCCGCCCTGATAATGTGCGTTTGGCTGCCGCCCAAACCGACCGGCAAAGGGGGGACTAATCCGCCCGGCACCGGAGAAATCATTCCGCTCCCTATTGTTCAGCAGCGTTACGATGTTCACTACAACGCTCAGGAAAAGTCGATTACCGTAACAGTTTTTAAGGAAGATAACACGGTGAATTCAAAGCAAACAATTACCGGAGCAAATTTGCAAGAGGTTCGCAAGACGTTAGCGGAAGTACTTCGCAAAGTTGACAAACCGAAATATGAGTATCTGATTGAAATAACGGGCATTCCCACAGACCAGGTCGCAGCTGATGTCGAAAAGACCGTCAGCGAGACACTCGGTAAAAACCGTTGTGAAATCAGCGTCCAGAAAATGTACTAAACATCCCTTAACATCAATGGTATCTCGTTACTCACCTTTCTACATTACGGTCGTCGGCAGTGATTGCGCCGAAAAGGCAGCGTTTCTGAACGCCTTCAAAGAAGCGTTGCCTTCGTCCAATCACCTCGATGGCATTAAATGGTTTCCGCAAAACGAACTCGATGTTTCGCTTGATGTTCGTTCAGAATGCCTGCGCACTGCCGAAATATATTCTAATGGAGCAATAACCGCCGGCTTTCTAAAGACCTTGGAACATACCGATTGTTTACTTGTGTTTATCGAACACGGCGATAGTTCCGCACCGGAAGTGCAGTTCTGCCGTGATTTAATAGACAAGATTCCTAATACGGTCGGCGGAAATAAACCGCCTCTGACTTTTTTCATAAAAAAAAGTGCCGACTGCAAAGTCAGCGGCATTGCAGGGTACGCAGAGAAAGTATATTGTGCTAATTACGGCAGAACCATTGATGGTAACCGCGCCGTTTTCTCAAAAGACGATGCGGCTGCTATAGTCAGACGTATCGGCGAACTGGGAATATTAAGAGCAAACTGGGGGGGGCGAGTGTTAGACGGGCTTCGGCAATTGTCAGATTGGATTAACGCTAGTGAGACGAGCAAAAAAGTTGTCTGGGGCGTGATTGTGTTGCTGCTGCTGGGGTTATCACTTGCCGTTGCTTTGCGCACAGGCTGTTCACCGCCTTCACCGCCCCCGCCGCCCGAACAATGTTCTTGCTTGAAGAACGGATGCCAATGCGTTTTGGAAAAATGTGTCTGCGAAAAATGTGGGTGTCCGCCGGAATGTAAGTGTAAATCCGCCCCACCCGAAGGCGGTATCAGCGACCCGCCGCCTCCAGAACTGGAAAACCTTAAGCAGGATAAAATAGCCTACGACTCGGTGCGTGAAAAGAAAGATGAACAATCGTGCGGCGATTATATTGGGAAATTTCCCAAAGGCAGAATGACCGGTCAAGTCAAAGCATATCAGGCGTATCTCATAAAGAGACAAGAAGTCATAGAAAAGAATAAATCAGGGATATGTCCGCCGTTACCTGATGGGGCAACAAGGTGGCTTGGTGTTGTCAATGGTTCTCTTTATGAAGAGGGAGCAATGTATCTTGTCGGCGACACCCCGATACCAATAAAAGCCGTAAGAGTTAGAACGTGGACGGAGTATGGGTGGTTGCGCAGCAGTGAATCCAGCAAAGAAGTCATTGTTCTACGCGCGGAGATTACGCCGAGAAAACTTCCCTTGCCGCAAGAACCGCCGCTGCCGGAGTGGAATAACACAAAGAAATAGAATTTACGATGACTGCTAAAATAATCGGTTAATATAAAAGAAGGCAGTAACAAACTGTTATGAACAAGAAATTACGACTCGGACTTCTCGCCTCGTTAATAAGCAGCGGCGGAATGGCTTACTACCTGAATAGCAGACAGGGCAGGCGGAGATATCGGCGGAGGCGTTTTTGAACGAAAAGCAGCAAGCCGAACTGGCAGCATCTTGACGGGAACATTTATCTTTCGAGCCGGGAGATTTGTCATTATGTTAAAGCAACTTACGGTGTGAAGTATTCTGTAACCGGCATAAAGTATCTGCTTCACCGGCTTGGGTTCCCGTACATCAATTACGGCACAGAAGCCGAAGTATGTGCCGGGCAGACTTTCCGTATGAAATTGTGCCTGCGAGAAACGGCACAACCGGCGAAATAGACGGATACAAACTAAAAAAATGCTGAAATGTCCGAAAATAAACACCGGATTTGTCCGTAATGTCCAGTAGTAAATAGAAACGCTATGGTAAAGTGTGCGTGACCCGTCCGAAGGCGGGCACTTCGCTTGTCCTGGTTGGCGGGAATTTAAGGGAGAATAATTTGAAACGATCCGAGACACACAGTAAAGTGTCGATAAAATTCGAGGTGAAGATGGTTGTCGTAAACGACCAACGTACATCGAATCATTATTTGGATGGGTATTTAGCACTGAATATAGAAGTTTCAGGAGAGTGTATCATAGCTCTCTATCTCCTAAAAATTTGGTTTGCGGTTTGATTTGATTCGAGCAGTGCGGTCTCCATCGGAGGCATCGAATTAAAGAGTACCGCATTGCGATGGTAAAGGGATATCGGTGACGAAAGTTGCCGATACTCCCGTTTTCAAATCACTTAACACAAGGGAACTTCGTATGCTGATAATAGAACAGGAAACGGAAGACTTCCGTAATATAGGCAGTTTTCTCGTTATGAATAACGGGGAAATTCATAAAACTGATTATTACGGCTTGAAAAAAATAGCCAAAAAGGATTTATGTTTTTCGGATGTGTGCGATGACAAAATACTTCTCGAATTTGACAAAAAGATAACACATTTTTGTTCTCCGATGAGTGTCGAAGAGTTTGCGGCGATTGCTGCCGTTCCTTCTTCGATGGGCGGCATACGCAAGCGAAGTTATCTTGATGATATTTCGATGATGGTGAGGAAAAATTTATCAGGCGGAAATTTATCAACAAACGAGGCAATTGCTTTACTCAATCATCCTTTTTCAAGAGGGCTGCTTGTTTTCATCAAGGAGGTGATGACCCGCGAGTACAATATGCGGCATCAAGGTTTGAGTTCGGAAATCGAGGATTGGCTCGTTCGGGTTACGTATTTGATAATAAGCAGAAATTTCTCGCCGTTTTTTCTTCACGACGATACATCGCATATCGGTCTGCTTTTCCCTGAACACGTTACGAACGGAACGGCGCAGGCGTTCTGGGACGATATGAGGGAGTTGGAAAAGCGGCTGACAGAACGGGTCGATGATTCGATTTGTTTGCGTCCTGATGTAGTTCGGGTGAAACCGATGGACGTGACGGCATCTATGTATTCGTTATTTCTCTTTGCTGCGAGTGTGTGGGAAGGAAGTTACGGCGAGAGAATAGGAGAGTTTCTTGATTACGATTCTGTCCCGGAGAAATATCGGGAACATTTCAAAGAAGTATGCAAAGAGTATTTCTTTGATGACAACCGAAAAATGATTAACCGAGAAATTAGAAAAGTTACGAAGGATTGGAAACATCCTATGCAACTGGGTCGTGAGTCTAAAGAGCAAACATTTGTTCAACCTTTACTTAAAAAGTCACGAACAAGCGGAAATATTCCGGTACTGCCGTGCAGCGAGTCTAAGAGAAAACCGGTTTTTCAACCTTCGCCCAACGATTATTTGCCGTTGCTCAAAGAAGAGTGCGAAAAATTGATGGGTTCTCCTGACGAACCGAGATGTAAGTATATGCTTTATCAAACGATTTCAAACACACCGTTGCTCCCGTATTTGTACGATACTATCAACGGATTATTAGCCGATGCGGTTCGTGTTCACGTTCCTATCGTCGGAACGCATTGGTTAGCATCAATTGATGAGTGGGCTGCTTTGTGTCGAGTAAGAGAATCAGAAAATTAACAGGAGATGTTTTCAATATGGGGACTTGTAAAGCGTGCGGCGGGAGCGGAAAGAAGCAATTAGCGTGTCGATACTGCGGCGGTACGGGAGCAATTACATCTTCCGGCAAAGCCGCAGGATTTTTTGCACGTTTGGGCGGCGATAGCCATACGTGCAAAAAATGTGCTGGTACGGGGACGTTCGAAGTCATCTGCCGGAATTGCGACGGAACGGGAACGCACCGCGGTGCGAGCAAAATCGGCTATTTAGAAATGGAAAAACGCAGATGCGAACTGTATCGTGAGAGTCTGAAAACAAAAGACAAAGCCAAGCGAAAGAAATTGGCTGCGGAGCGAAGTACAGTTATGGACGCTTGGATTAACGGCAAATAATAAAGGCAGCAAACACAAGAACAGACGTAACCGATGGATTTACTGGTGACCGTAAAAGAGGCGTTGTGGAAATATCTGGAGTATACGTATTCCTATAATTCCTTCGTCGACAGCAATAAATTCATACCATCGATTCTAATCACGGGCTGCATCCTTGTGTATTTCATATACAAAATAGAGACATGGCACGGTGAGGGTGATCTGGATGATCTGGGTTGTTCCGGCTGGTTCGCTGTCGTATGTGGTTGTGTCTTTTTATGGCTGCTTTGGCCAATAATCATACCGATAATTGTGCTATATGAAGTTATCGCCGCTGTTGTATGGGGGATAAAAGAAAATCGCTTGGCAGTGCAACGCAGCCGGGAAGAAGAATTGAAACAACAGCAAGCACGGGAATTGGAACGGCGAAATGAAGAAGCGTTGGAAGCAGCAAAAGCAGAGCAAGAACGGCGTGAATTAGCAGGACGCATTTTTGTCGATAAAATTCTGGATGCCTATCTCTTGATAGATTCCAATATTTGGATGACACAACACTATGCAGAAGCCTTCGATAAATTGCTCGAATATGGAGAAGGAAAAACTATCTCTATACCAAAAGTCCAGTTTGATGAAATCGAAAATAAAAAGGACCGCGAGAAGATGAGTCCCGGAGGAAGGTCTGCACGATTCGCTCTCAGTGTATTGGAGAAGTATCAAGTCGAAGGTTTTGGCTTGTTTGATATTGGTATTGAAGCCGATAAACACGCTTACGCTGACCGGGACTTCATAAAAATGATGCAGGATTATACCGGCGACAAACACAAGATTTTTATTGCCGAAGACAGAACATTGCGAATGCGAATGCGGTCGGAATGTCCCGATGTCGAAGTCATTGAAGGAAACGAATTTTTTCACGAACTTACGGGAGAGTATCCGGTCAAACCCGCACCCGTACGTACCTATTCATCCAGCGGCAATAGCCGTCACTTTCAGCGTCCTCACGGAAGGCGAAAGCGATGGTAAACCATTTTCAAGCGTGTCAGCAATTCTTACTATTTTTTTCTTAATGCGTTAGCAAACAAGGATAATTTTGATGCCGCAACGGATAGTATTCAACCCTAGCATTTGTTCCGTAACGAACGCGAATATAGGAGTCCCTTACTATTTTTTCTTTATTAAAGAAGACAAACCATAGCCTAACGCTGCGCCGCCTGTCCCGCCGAGAACAGCACCTAATAGTAAACGAAGCAGTTGTTTATTCTCAATTTTCTTTTCGGCGTTAA
>JAITOZ010000102.1 GCA_031289675.1 Planctomycetaceae bacterium | reverse complement strand
GTTCTCGATGTCAAGATGAACACGAAGTCCGGCGAGGTCACTGACGCAGAAATCCAAGTCGAAAATGTACCGCAAATGCGGGAGCGGCTCGTGTTTTATGCGGCAAGAATGAACGGAGCGAGGGCAGAAGGCTGGAAAGCGGGAATTACGGAAGGCGAAGAAAAAGGCTTGCCGAAGGCGGGGCAAGAGGCAAAACCGCCGTTGCCAAAAACTTGCTCAAAATCAAGATACCCATCGAAGACATTTCCAACGTAACGGGTTTGTCCCGCAAAGAAATCGAAAATTTGCGGAAGGCGGAAGTGTGTCAACTAGATCAACATTAAACAGAAGACAAAAGACGGGAAAATGAAAGAATATAACCGCTGCCGCATTTACATTGCCTATCCAGAAAATTGGCACCTCGAAGAGACGGACATCGCCTCGGTCGGCGGGTCTATTTCTCTATCAAGTGACAGCGGTGCCTTTTGGATTCTCAAAAAGTATCCGTCCGGTACTGACCCCAACAGCATTGCCGATGAAGCCGTTGAGGTGATGCAGTCGGAATACGAAGACATTGAAATCGAACGCTTTGAAAAAATCTTTTTCGGCAAAATGGTCATCGGTTTCGAGATGACGTTCTTCTACCTTGACCTGATGAATTCGGCAAAGGTGTTTTGTTTTGAGCAAGACGGACAGACAATGGCGGTGTTTTGGCAGACCGGTAACCAACTGATTATTCATAATGATGAAACCGTTCCGCTTGAAGACGTTCTCGAAGCGGTAACGTATTCGATGTTCAAGGGACGGCTTTAATCCGGCTCTGCCCGCCGCGGAAAGGGGACTTGCGGATGCCGGCTTTATATTGTATACTGACCTTGTATTGTATATTGACCTTGTGTTGTCGCCTGACAGCATAACGGCAGTATGTTGCCGGCAATAGACCCAACTCCTATTTCTGATATACCCCTATGTCCGATATGAAGTGCATTATCGTAACACCGGAAAAGACCGTTTTGAACACCGAAACGAAATATACCGTTTTACCGCTTATTGACGGCGAATACGGTATTATGCCGCATCACGAACCGCTCGTTGCCCGGCTCGGCGCAGGTGAGTTGCGTCTCACCGCTCCCGGCGGACAAGTGATTAGTTATTATATCGAAGGCGGCTTTGCAGAAGTCCTCGATGAGACCATCAATCTGCTGACGATGCACGCTTTGCCGTCAAGCGAATTGGATATTGTCCGCGCCGAAGAACAACTCGAAAAAGCGTTGGCTCGACCGAGCGACACCTCTGAACTCGCTGAAATCCGGCGGGAAAAAATTTACAGCCGCCGTGCAAGACTGCGGGTTGCGCAAAAAGTGAAAGGACGATGAGCGAAAACACCAGTGGAAATATCTATAAGCCGGATTTGATGGAGGTCATTGAGATTGCGCAGCATACCGTTGATGTCAAGTCGGTGAAAATCCGTTTCAAAGATGAAGAGAAGCAGACAAACTTTGCCTTCAACGTTGGACAGTTCGGTATGTTCAGCATATTCGGTTTCGGCGAATCCGTCTTTAATATCTGTTCGAGTTCGCATTGGAAGGATTATTTTGAGTTCTGTTTCCGCAAGACAGGGCGGTTAACCGAAGCGATGTGGGAAACGGTTGCCGGCGACACTATCGGCTTTCGCGGTCCTTACGGTAACGCGTACCCGATGCAGGCTTGGGAAGGCAAAGACCTTGTGTTTGTTGCGGGGGGGATTGCAATGCCTCCGATACGGTGTGCGGTTTGGTACGCTTTGGAGAATCGGGAAATGTACGGCAGGATAACAATCGTCTATGGAGCGAGGAGTGTCGGCGACCTTGTTTTTAAGGACGATTTAGCGAAATGGCAGGAATATCCGAACGTGGATGTACTGCAAACGGTTGACCCCGGCGGCGAAACGCCGGATTGGGGCGGCAAGGTGGGTTTTGTTCCGAACATTTTGAAGGAAGCCCGATTCAATGCGCAAAATACCGCTGCGCTGGTCGTGGGACCGCCGGTAATGATTAAATTTTCGCTGCCGGTTTTGGCTCAGGCGGGCGTTGCGGACGAAAACATTTACACGAGTTTGGAAAACCGGATGAAGTGCGGCTTGGGCAAGTGCGGCAGATGCAACTGCGGACCGGTGTATGTCTGCAAAGAAGGACCGGTTTTTACGCTTAAAGAGTTAAAATTGCTGCCGGAAGACTATTAAAACAAGTTCAACATCGGCAGTGTCTTTACCGCTCCCGCGGCGGTGTCCGTACGGGCAAAAAATGCAGCGTCCCGGCGGCAGCAACGCTGCCGAGCCGTCTCTATTCTTTCCGCCGCAAAATTGCCTCAAGCGGTTCAAGCCGCGAAAGTTTGCAATTTTTCAATCTATCAATTTCGGCTTGCTCGGCAGCCAAATAGACCTGTTCCATAACTACCGGCGTTTACTGTATCGCAAGATGAAAGAGGAAAATGATAATCGCGAAGGCACTAAGAAAGTGATTAGTGGCGAGTGACGAGTGGCGAGTCAATGCGGGAAAAATTCGGAAGCGAAAACTAGTCACTAGACGCCAGACACCAGCAACGAATAAAAAACGGTCTTCGCGCCTTCGCGATTGAAAAAACGCTTAGGGAACAAGTCTAATAGACCGGACAGCCGCCGGGATTCCCGATGGGGCAATTCCGTCTGCATTGTCATCAATCAAATCAATGAAGTCCGGCAACTGCTGCAAGATGAAGTCTCCAAAAGAGGTTGGGGGGGTGCAGTCCTTATTTTGACGTTCCAATCTCCCGTACCGCAGCGGTAATAACCTCTGGTATAAGAAAAGAGGAAAACGTTTGACAAAGTTCCCGTTATACCGGACAATACGATGCTTGCTTCTCAACAAACAAGAACGATGGAACTTACCCCCCGGCAGATTGTCGCAGAATTAGATAAATACATAGTCGGTCAAGATGATGCCAAACGAAGCGTTGCCGTTGCCGTGCGCAACCGATGGCGGCGGCAGCGTGTCGATGACGCTATGCGGAAAGAAATATCGCCGAAAAATATTATGATGATTGGTCCCACCGGTGTCGGAAAAACCGAAATTGCCCGCCGGCTCGCCGCTCTCACCGGCGCACCCTTCATCAAGGTCGAAGCCACAAAATACACCGAAGTCGGCTACTACGGCAGAGATGTCGAAAGTATGGTACGCGAACTCGTCGAAAATGCACTCGGTATCGTCCGAACGGCAGAACGGGGAAACGTGAAAGACGAGGCAATAAGACGTGCCAACGAACGGCTCATTGATATGCTCTTACCGCCGGTTTCCCATAAAGTATCAAAAAAACAGCAGGAAGAAGACAGCGAAGAAGATGAAGAGAGCGGCGAAATCAACGCAGCCCAACTCTCCGATGACGAACTCGTCAAGGAAAACCGGCACAGCCGAAATCGGGACAAGATACAGAAAATGCTCGAGAAGGGACTGATGGAAAACCGTACCGTCAGCATTGTTTCCGAGACACGCTCTATCCCGATGATTATGAGCAATATGCCCGGTATGGATGCAATGGAATCTGATTTGCAGGAAATGTTTGAAAAAATTACTCCCAAGAGCCGAACGAAGCGGGAAGTAACCGTCAAAGAGGCGCGTGCGTTTCTTGTTGAACAGGAAAGCGACCGACTTCTCAATAAGGAAAAAATACAATCGGCAGCGGTAGAGTTGGCAGAGAATCTCGGTATTATTTTTATTGACGAAATCGACAAGATTGTTGCGAGCGAAAAGCAGCACGGAGCCGATGTTTCCCGGCAGGGAGTTCAGCGGGATTTGCTGCCGATAGTCGAAGGGACAACGATTCAAACGAAGTACGGTTATGTAAAAACCGACCACGTTTTGTTTATCGCCGCAGGGGCGTTTCACCGCAGCAATCCCAGCGATTTGATGCCGGAATTGCAGGGACGCTTTCCGATTCGTGTTGAGTTGCAGGATTTGACGAAGGAAGATTTTATCCGTATTTTAACGGAACCGGACGGTTCGCTGACGAAACAATATCAGGCGTTAATGCACACCGAAGGAATTGACTTGCTGTTCAAGCCGGATGCGGTCGATGCCTTGGCGGGTTATGCGTATGCAACGAATCAAAGGATGCAGAACATCGGCGCACGCCGTCTTTACACGATCATGGAGCGTCTTTTGGAAGAGTTGAGTTTCGATGCACCGGACATCAACAAAAAGAAAGTCGTTGTTGATGCCAAATACGTCAAAGAGCGGATTGACGACGTTTGCAAAGACGAGGATTTAAGCAAGTTCATTTTATAATACGCAGTATCAGTACCGCAGTTTTTAGCCGCCGTTCGTGTAACGGCGTAAAGGGGACGATGGCAAAATCGGATATTATCCAATCAGTTCGCAGAAACAGACCGGCGTTTTGCTCCGCCCAGCCGGAGTATCCGCCGAATTTGCCGAAGGCAGAACCGCTGCCGGATACTGAACGCAAGGCACTGTTCATCAGAATGCTGCAAAGTGCCGGCGGAGAGGCACTTGAACTCGCCGGAAATGAAGTTGATGCCTATCTTGCCGAACATTTTCCGATTTGGAACGGAGAAACGCAGCGCAGTCTCTCGGCAGCAACACCAAAAAGCGAATTAGAGCAAACGGAGGTTGCCGTCTTTGAAGGACGGGTTGCTGTTGCGGAAAATGCTGCCGTCTGGATAGATGACAGAGACTTACCGAACCGGCTGCTGCCGTTCGTTGTTCAGCACCTGATTTTGATTGTCCGTGAAGACCGTCTTGTCGATGATATGCTTGAAGGTTATAGACGTATCAATCTCAATGAGACGGGCTTTGGGGTTTTTATATCAGGACCGTCTAAAACGGCGGACATCGAACAGAGTCTTGTTTATGGGGCGCACGGAGCGGTTCAATGCACCGTCATCATAGTACATTAGGGCGGGACACGTTGAAACGTATTTGATGAAATTGAACGAAGGAAAAGCGGCGGCGGGTATTATGGATATTATCCGTTGACCTCGTTTAAGAGCCAAACAAGCAGTCCTTTTTGGGCGTGCAAACGGTTTTCGGCTTCCTGAACAACCTTACTTTGAGGCGAATCCATCACTTCATCCGTCACTTCCAGACCGCGCCGTGCCGGAAGACAATGGAGAAATACCGCATCGTTTCGAGCCTGCCGCATCAATGCCGTATTAACCTGATACGGTGCAAAGATTTTTTTCCGTTCCTCTTCTTCCGCTTCCTGTCCCATACTGACCCAAACATCCGTAAAAACGGCGTGCGCATCCCGAACAGCCCGCTGCGGGTTATCCGTCAACTCCAAGTCGAAACCGGAAAACGGTTTGCCGCCGATCAAATTTTTAACGGCAGCCGGATTAAATTGAAATTGTTCCGGTGCCGCAACGGACACCTTCATTCCGAGTTTTGCCGCCGTCTGCAACAGACTGGCAGCAACGTTGTTGGCATCACCGACCCAAGCGATTTTAATGCCTTGCAGTTGCCCAAACACTTCATAAACCGTCATCACGTCGGCAAGAGCCTGACACGGATGCGACATATCCGTCAAACCGTTGATAACGGGGCAGCGGCTGTACCGGATGACATCCAAAACGCTTTGATGTTTCATCGCCCGAAACATTACGGCATCAACCATTGAACTCAATACCTCGGCAATGTCTTTGACAGATTCCCGCTTGCCGAAACCGATTTCATTACCCAGAAACATTGCACTGCCGCCGAGTTGAAACATTCCTGTTTGAAAACTGACGCGGGTACGCAGCGACGGTTTCTCAAATATCATACCGAGCATTTTTCCGGCGAGGAGCGGCGGATGCTTCCCTGCTTTCCAATCGTTTTTCAAAGAATCGGATAATTCCAGGATGCGCTGCAACTCTGCTGTTTCAATATCATTAATCGTGATGAAATGCCGCATAGTTAACTATAAGTATAAGTCTGTTCGGAATTTGAAAAACAAACCGTAAGTGTAACAGATAGTTGTTATAGTGTCGATAGAGGCGGTTTGCAGGCAGTGAATTTTTTAGTACGTTTGCGTACTTGTATCGGCATTGCAGCCGTGATAGAATGGCACCTGTCGTCCCCTCTCTAACTCCGTTAACGATATGAACACTCTCCGCATTGCCGCATTGTACGTTCCCGCTGCTCTGTTTTGTTCTTTGGTCTCCGCCGCCGCGGAACCCGTACAAACAGAACACTGGGTCGGGACGAATTACACACCGGCTTATGCTTGCAACCAAGTCCAATTCTGGCATGATTTCCGTGCGGAAATCGTTGAAACAGAACTTGCGGCGGCAAAGAAGTTTTTTGCGTTGAA
>JAITOZ010000087.1 GCA_031289675.1 Planctomycetaceae bacterium | reverse complement strand
GAGTGGGTCAGAAAGAAGTTCGGAGTAATTTTGCCGAAACGCTGGATGTTGAGCGAACGTTTGCAGGTCTCCTCAAATATCGAAGACACAGCAAAAATGACGAACGAAAACCTCATTCCAGTGCCGTAATAAATCCATATCGCTATGATTAAAAAGATGATGAAACTATTGGGAAACAAAATAACTTGCAAATTTAAAGACTTATTCTAATGGGAACGTCTAAAAACCCAATATTTTTGGCATTTAGTTCCGTTAGGGCTATATATTTCTTATGGCTCTTTACCGTCAAAAGCAATTTTTATAGAATGGAGGGATGTTTATGCGTATTGTATTTTGTTTTTTGCTGTTATTGCTGTCCGCCGTCTGCTCTGTCAGAGCGGAAGAGCCGGAGAGACGCATTGCCGTTATAAGCAAGGCAATGCAAAGCGTTATCGCAATTTATCCAGCCTCTGATAATGCCGAAGCAGGCGGCGGAAGCGGTGTTATTCTTTCACCCGATGGTTATGCCGTAACGAATTTTCACGTTGTACAGCCCTGCGGAATAACAATGAAATGTGCAACGGCTGACGGTAATTTCCACGATGCCGTTGTCGTAGGTATTGATCCGGTCGGCGACATTGCTCTCATAAAATTAAATGGCAGCAAATTAAGCAGCGGCAGCAATTTGCCGTTTGCCGAATTAGCGGACAGCGATAGCGTCCAAGCCGGCGATGAAGCCGTTGTTATCGGCAATCCGTTTCTACTAGCCGTCAATTTCAAACCTTGTGTTTCACAGGGCATTATCAGCGGTGTTCACCGTTATCAGCCGCCGTCGGGAACGTTTCTGGAATATACGGACTGCCTGCAAACCGATGCGGCGGTCAATCCTGGTAACTCCGGCGGACCTCTCTTTAACGGCAGCGGTGAAGTCATCGGAATTGTCGGACGCTGTTCTTTTGAAAAGCGGGGACGCGTCAATGTCGGTATCGGCTTTGCGGTGTCGAGTAATCAGGTACGATACTTTCTTGGTACGTTAAAGAGCGGACGTATCGTTGACCATAGTACGATGAATGCGGCTGTTTCGACGGACTCTGCCGGCAGAGTCTTGTTCGATGATATCCTCGGTACTGCCGATGCGTACCGCAGCGGTTTGCGTTACAACGATGAAATTTTGCGTTTCGCAGAAAGAACGATTGATTCCGCCAATACGTTCAAAAACATACTCGGCATCTTTCCAAAAAACTGGCGGCTGCCTGTAACCGTGCGGGGCAGCGACGGCAAACGTTTTGAAACACTGGTGCGCCTTGCCGGTCTGCACAGCGAAGCAGAATTAGAAGAATGGAATGTCGAAAACGGCTATTGGAAGTTGAAAGATGACAGCGCACCGGATCGCAAAGACCGGAAAAAAATGATGCTCCCGCCTGCTGCACCGCCGCCGAATTATGAAGCCCGCAAGGGATATGCCAACTTTTATTTTAATCGTATCGAGCGGGAACGGGTATTGAAAGCGTGGCGGAAAACAACGCTGGAACACAGTAAGTGGAATCAGCCTGCTAATACAGACGGTTCACACACTGGCAGTTCACTGCAATTATTGCGTTCCCGTTTTTCTTTCATCCTTTCCGATACCGGTGTAGAGTATAATTTACCGCCGGGAAAAGGATTTTGGGATGCAAACTTGATGCTCGAAACGAAGGAGTTTGTTACCGACCCGCTCTCTCATTATGCTTCACCGAAGGGCAGCGGCGGACTTTTTACGGCACTGTATCTGATGCGGCGGCTGTATTTGTCCGAAGACATTGCCGATGCGGAAATTGTTTATGCCGGTACAGCACCGCTCGGCGGGTCGCTGGACGTTCTTTACGATGAAATAACGGTAACGTGGCGGGGTAACGAAGTCCGTTTTTACTTTGACCCCGCAACGGGTAAGATGTCGCTTATCGAAATGTTCGGCAGTGCCATCGAACATCCTTGCGAAATCTATTTTTATTCCGATGGTATTGAAGCACGCTGCGGAAACAATATATTCTTGAAAGACAACTTGCAAGGGCGGGAAAAAGAGAAAGCGACACAGGCGGTAAGCCGGTCAACGGACAATGACGATGACAATGATAACCATTCAGATAATTCTTCGGCACCGCCGGCAGCAGCAGCAATACTTGCATTATCGTTACAAAAAATTGTCAAGATTTACGGTGCTTCCGCAGGGGGACTTCACGGATACCAATCCGGCGTGTTGGTATCCGAAGACGGACGCATCTTGACGGCGTTGACTTCGGCTTTACAAAGCGGTCAAATACGCATTGTTCTCTACAACGGCAGGCAATACGAAGCGGAGTTAATCGGTGCTGACCCAATGAAAGAAACAGCCGTTTTGAAACTGAAAGGTGAAGCAGACGAAACGTTTCCTTATTTTCTGTTGCCGGCGATTCATTCTTCGAATTCTTCCTTCCCGATAAATATGCCGATAGGTACTCCGGTTTATGCGCTATCGAATCCGTTTAACATTGCCGGCGGGAACGAGGCGGTGAGCGTTCAGAGGGGGATTATTGCGGCGGAGACAACGTTGTCGGCACGGCGGGGTGTTTTTGAAACGCCGTATCGGGGAAGTATTTACGTTTTGGATTTTACCGTGAACAATCCGGGAGCGTGCGGCGGAGCGGTTATTACGGTAGAGACCGGCAGATTAATCGGCATTATCGGCAAGGAATTACGGAACAAAGAAAACAATGCGTGGCTTAATTACGCTGTGCCTGCGGAAAGCAAAATGATTGCGGCAGACAGCGGGAAAACCGCATTTTCAGATAAGAGACGGATTCCGTCCGAATACATTCCCGAAGACACGGTTAAAACATTTCAAAATTGGGGAATGCTTCTGATACCGTCGGTCGGGGAGCGGACACCGGCATTTATTGATGCGGTTTTGCCGAATAGTCCGGCAGCAAAAGCCGGTTTGCAGGCGGACGATTTAATTGTGATGATTAACGGCGTGTTGTCCCCGTCGTTGGCGGTTGTTGAGGATTTGGTCTATCAGACGGATAAAACGAAGCCGGTTACATTGACTGTCGAGCGGGATTATACACTGCTGGAATTCACGCTGGACGCTCAAAAACGCAATTAGATATGCTGCCGCAGTAGAGCAAGAGCAGGGGTATAAGTCCCGCCTCTTGTTGTTAAAAAAACAGAGAGTGGTGACACATTTTGGGAGTCCATCATACCTTTATCATTGGATTTGGTATTTCGGCGAAAACCTGCCCTACGCACTTGTTAATAATCCTTTTAATATTCACCTGCGGCTTAAAAAGTAGAATACATCAACTTTTATAGTGAAAGAGAAATGGAGTTAAAAGAAATCAAAATTCCTCTGTACATCCCGCCGATTCAAAAATCTGTTTCCAAATCGAAACGAAAATCGGATTTTATTATTCCGTACCTTGTTTTCCTGCATTAGACACCGTGACCTACTTGTTATCCTGATTACGGTTGAAATTTCGGTTGCCGAACAGGTCTAATGCAAATTAAAATTGGCTGTTTTCGCGGGCAACCGCCCTATTGCTATGCTTCTATCGGTAAAGTATGATATGGGACAGTGCTGCATAGCAGTGAAAACAATCACGCACATTTACACAAGGAGATAATAAGTTGTCGAAGAGACTTTTTACAAGCGAGGCAGTCAGTATGGGACATCCCGATAAACTGGCTGACCAGATTTCTGACGGCGTTCTCGATGCCCTGTTCGCCGAAGATAAATACAGCCGGGTTGCCTGCGAAACGCTCGTTACAACGGGGATTGCCGTCATTGCCGGTGAAATCACGACCAATGCGAAAATTGATTACCAAAGTGCCGTGCGGGACGCAATCCGCAAAGTCGGTTACACCAACGACGAGTGGGGTATCAGTGCCGATACGTGCGCTGTAATGGTCTCGCTTGACCGTCAAAGTCCTGACATTGCCCAAGGAGTCGATGATGACAAAGGAAGCAGGCACGAAGGAGAAATCGGAGCCGGCGACCAAGGTCTGATGTTCGGTTATGCCTGTAATCATACGCCGGAATTGATGCCGCTGCCGATTGCTTTGGCTCACCGGATTACCAACCGGCTTACCGAAGCTCGCTTCAGCAATGAAGTTTCGTGGCTGCGTCCCGACAGTAAAAGTCAGGTTACGATTGAGTTTGACGGTTTCAAACCGGTGCGGATTGATACTATCGTTGTTTCGACGCAGCACGACCCTGACATTGACCAAAAGGGCATTGCTGATTTTGTGATACCGAAAATCGTAGAGCCGCTTTTGCCAAAAGACCTTGACACGAAAGGGATTAAGTATCATATCAATCCGACGGGTAAGTTCGTGGTCGGCGGTCCGCACGGGGACTGCGGTTTGACAGGACGTAAAATCATCGTTGATACTTACGGCGGTTGGGCTTCACACGGCGGCGGGGCGTTCAGCGGTAAGGACCCGACGAAGGTTGACCGCAGTGCTGCTTATGCGGCGCGGTATGCGGCAAAAAATGTCGTTGCTGCCGGTCTGGCGGATTCCTGCGAGATTCAGTTGGCTTACGCGATTGGAGTTCCAGAACCGGTCAGTGTGTCGGTCGATACAAGAGGGACAGCCAAGATTTCCGAAGAGAAACTGTCGCTGATAATCCGTGAGGTATTCCCGCTGACACCGAGCCGCATTATCAGGGAGTTGGACTTGCGCCGTCCGATTTACCGGAAGACGGCTGCCGGCGGACATTTCGGACGCAGCGATTCCGATTTTGCGTGGGAAAAGACGGACAAGGTTGAGGAATTGAAGAAACGGGCAAAATAAAACGTATGGAGGACAAACAATAAACAATGGAACCCGTTATTCAGAACCGCAGCCTTACGGTTGCGGCTCTGCCGGCGTTATTGTTGTTCACGGACACCGCTGCCGGATATTATTTTCACCCGAAAGGGCTGGAGGCGGTTCTGTGCGGACACTTCAACGTAACCGTCCTGGTTTTTGACCTGATACGCCTTGCCGGTGAAAGGGTCAAGCGGTGAAGATGCTATTCGATTTGCCGACTCCTTGCTGCCTTCAAGTGCCAACCGCAAGGCTAATACCGCCGTTTCGATTCGCGATAAGTCTTGGGCAAATAAGCGCATAAATTTGTCAACGTTATCCAGTACCAAACCGGCAACAAACGGCTCGTTTTTCGTATCCTGCAATTTCAAGAGCGTATTTTGTATCGTGTTGATGGTATCTATCCGCTTAAAAAACCGCTCTTTGCTGCTGTCGATGATCTGCTGCATCGACCATAGATAAAAAGCCTCATCCGCAGCGTGATTCTTAAGAAAACCCTTCACGAACGTCAAATACACGTTGCGGCTCTGGAGTTTGTCCACCTCAAAAGGTTCGAGTGCGCCGTCGGGACCGGAAAGCATCACCCGCTGATACAGGGAAATCCCGCTCGCCCTGTCGCCGAACCACGTTAAGTGTTCCGGACTCCAATGCTCTAACTGTTCGCTCAGCATATCCCGCAAGAAAACAAGATGCTCTTTCTCCGTTTTCGGGTCGAGAACAATCCGCTGCAGCACTTCCATAAAACGCAGCCGGGTAAGAGCCGCATCACAGCGTACACCGATGACTCCGATGCCGTCCGCCAGTTGAGCAAGCCGGAAAACGTAGGCCGCAGCCTCCGTTGCCGCCGGTATATCGCCCCGCAGCAATGCCCGCGCAAGAGCATATTCTTCCAGCAGGGCGTAATCGGCAATGTACTGCGATGCATCGGTGTCAAGACGCATTTGCCACTTTTGGTCCCTGTAATACAGATAATAAAAGACCGTTTTCGGCTGTTCTAACATTCCCCGCACCGTCAGCCGCTTGTGTTCAAACTTTTTCAGAATATCTGTAAGAGAATCAATTTTGCTCTTATCAACATCCCAACCGGTCATCGGACTGCTGCCCCAAAGTTTTTTCAGGTCTTCGGCAGAATCGTCTTTATTCTTGTTATCCGCGTTCTCAGCACCTTTGTCCGGGCTGTCCGTATTCCCGCTGTCCTCATTCCCGCTGTCCGTCTGAAAAGCCTTATTTAACGTAACGGCAATGTTAATGGAATCGGGAACATCGTCCATAAACACATCGGCAGGCATTCCCTTTTGTTTGAGGACGCTGCTGATTTCTTTGACGAGTTTCGGCGACTTTTCATGCCGCAGCGTTTCGGCACCAGAAAAGCGGCTAAAGAGCACCTGCTCTCCGCCGAAGAGGATCGTCCTTTTTTCGCCGCTGCTGTAGAGCGTTTTGTTGCGGTGCTGTGTTGAAACAACATAATAGACGGCAACAAGCAACAAAATCACTGCGGCGGCGAAATAACGGATATAAGGATTATTCATCGGAAAGGGCAAATATCTATGGAATAGAATTCATCTCCGGCGCACAGCGGCTCCGCTTCACAGCGGCAACCTGACCGGTTTGCCGGTTTCGGCAGATTGATAAATTGCCAGTATCGCCTCCACGCTCCGCCGTCCTTCGGTACCATCGACAAGCAGAGACTCTTTTCCGTCAACCGCCGCAATCATATTAGCAAACAATTTTGCGTGACCGGTAAAGTTAATGGCGGACGGGTCGGCAGCACCTCCGCCGCCGGATTTTTGATTCCGCATCGCCTCTCTGACCGCTTCGTCTTCCGGCAGTGCGGTCTCGAAGTCCCATTTGATAATATCTTCTTCCTCTAATACTGCGCTGCCTGCCGAGCCGTGAATCTCCACCCGCTTCAAATAACCCGGATACGCTGCCGTGGTACCGACTATCGTTCCTAACGCTCCGTTGGCAAACTTGAGTGTTGCCGTTGCTGTATCTTCGACTTCAATACGTTCGTGTGCCAGCAAAGCCGTATGAGCAGACACTTCAGCGATGTTTCCCATAAGCCAAATCAGCAGGTCTATCGTATGAATCGCCTGATTCATCAGTGCGCCGCCGCCGTCAAGTTTCCATGTTCCCCGCCACGCACCGCTGTCGTAATACTGCTGTGTCCGGTACCATTTAACAACGGCATTGCCGAGTGTCAGTTTGCCGAAGCGGCCGTTTTCAACGGCTTTTTTAATCGTTTTGGATGACTCGTGAAACCGGCTGTGAAAGACGCTTGCCAACTTGACTCCCGCTTTTTTTGCCGCAGCGATAAGTTTATCGCAGCGGTCAAGTGTAACTTCAAGCGGTTTTTCGACAATAACGTGTTTTCCGGCAGCGACAGCAGCCATTGCCGGTTCAAAATGATCTCCGCTGGGCGTGCCGACGGTAACGATGTCTATCGACTTGTCGGCAAGAAACCGGTCAAAGTCTTCATACGCTTTACAGCCGGGGCATTGCGCTGCAAGACGCTGTGCCGAAGCAGGAAATTTGTCGAAACAGGCCACTGTTGAACCGCCGGCGGCTTCAACGGCTTTGACGTGAAAACCGGCAATCATACCGCAGCCGATAATTCCGAATTTCTTGGCATTGTGCTGCATACTCATCAGGAACAATAAAAACAAAGGAAAAGCGAACGGCTCTATTGTTCCTTTTCCCTTGTCTTTTGTCAAGCATCTATTTGAATAGACCGTTGGAATCTGTTATTTGAACATCGGCAAATCGACCCGCGGGATTTTTTCTGCCAATGTCCGTTCCTGCGGCAATGCGGCATCCTCGCCGTGAATATAACGTACGTATTGCTGCCAGCGGTTGATGTCCGTACCGTAGTCTTTGCCGGTGATTTTGTGGAGTGCCAGCATTGAGGCATAACGCACTGCCGGAACCTTATCGTGTAACATTTCGCCGAGTGCGTCAACAAGCACGGAGTCTGCCGCGTCTGTTTTTTTGATTTTGCCTGTACCGGCAAGAAGACGGATTGCCGCCAAACGAATGTCTTTGTCCGTATCGTGCTTCATCCGGTCAATAAGAATCGGTGTTAAGCCGGAAGTGTCCCGTTCTTCGGAATTTGTTTGGGAAGCCGCTTTCCCCAGTGCTTCCAATGCCGAGAGACGAATGAGAGCATCTTCATCTTGTAATACTTCCATCAAATATTGTCTCCGCTGCGGACACGGTATTTTTGCCAGCGCATCGACTGCCTCCCGCCGCATATTCGGGTCGGGTGACGTTTGATATTCCAGCATCAGTTGAGCCGACAGAATCTCCCGCGAAGCGGTATATGCACTCTTCGCACCTTTTTCGCCCTTTTCCCGTATCATCTTCTTGCGCTGATGCGGCGGGTCAAGCCCCGGTATCGTGTCGCTTTTCGCTTCAAAGAGCGGTAATTTGGCGATGTATTCGTTATCCACCGCACAGCCGGCAAAGAAAAAAAACGATAAAAAGAACAGGGAATACAATAGGTTTTTCATTTGCCGGCGTGTATAATGTTACCGTGTAATGCTGCGTTTACCGCTGCCGGATAATAATGTTTTCCGCCCAACGAATCAAGATGAGTTTTAAGCCGCTTTGCCGCCTTGCGGTCTTGACCGCTGTCCTCTTCGCTGCGGAGATGTCTGCTTTCGCAATGGATTATGCCGATGTCCGTTTGCAGAACAGCAAGCAGAACATCGAAGGACGTTTTCTTGATGCTATTGACTTGGAAGGGCGGAGAATGTTTGAAACGCGGGACAGGCAGTTCTTCTTCATTGATTCCCAAAAATTAATCAAAACACATTCGGATAAAGAGCCTTTTGCGTATTATACGCAAAAGGAAACGTTAGCCCGGCTGCAAAAAGAATTTCCTGAATCGAAGGGTTATTACATTTTGGACAAGCAGCATTTCCTTGTTGTTTATACCACTTCGCGTGCTTTTGCGAATTGGTACGGCAGGCTGCTCGAAAAACTTTACACGGGTTATGTCGCCTACTGGAAACGGGAAGGAATCGATTTGGAAGCGGCAAAATATCCGCTCGTTGCTGTTGTTATGTCGAGCCAGGACAGTTATCTGGCGTATGCAGAAAATGAGGGTGTAAAAATACCCGCTTCGGTTTGCGCTTATTACAATCAGCGGACGAACCGGGTCGTGATGTATGATATGTCCGGCAGAGAAAAATCGAACGAGGGCGACCGCAGGCGGGCAAAGGCAAAGGATATTGAAGTTTTTTTGCAGCAGCCGGGTTCGTATTTTAACGTAGCGACCGTTGTCCACGAAGCGGCGCATCAGGTCGGTTTCAACAGCGGAATGCATACGAGACTTGCCCCGAATCCGGTTTGGGTCTGCGAAGGGCTGGCGACTTTTCACGAAGTCCCGGATGCCAAAGATTCTATCGGCTGGTCTCTGGGACCGCGTCTTAATCCTGAACGTTTGGTGATACTTAAAGAGATTTTCAAAGACAAGGACCGGCACCCTTTTGAAGCCGTTGTGGTCAATGACGGTCTCTTTATGAATGAAAAGACGGCACTGACGGCGTATGCAGCGGCTTGGGGATTGATATACTATCTTGCGAACAAGAAGACGGACGAATTGGCGGAGTATATGAATATGCTGCGTAAAAAGACACCGGAGACGGAAGATTCTCCGAAAATCCGGCTGCGGGAGTTTGAGCAATGTTTCGGTAATGATTGGGACAAACTCTACAAAGATGCCGGAGCGTTTTACCTGAAAGCCGTCAGAGACGAAGAACGCAAAGCAAAGATGCAGCGGCAGTGATGTACAGCGGCGGCATCAGCACGCCTCGTTTTTCTTGAGTAAAACGGAAAACCGCTGCAAAAAATCTTCCGCTTGCGCCTTCGTCATATTTTGCGAATCATAACGTAAAATATAACAAAGCCGGTCTGCATACGTCAACATCGAAAACGATATTAACGTTCCGAAACGTATCGGCGGAGACGCAGCAACTTCTTCCAACACCGCCTTGCCTACAACCAATTTACCGTCATCCTGCTGCGGCAGCGGCACATTTGCAAACACACGTCCCAAGTTCGACAACACTGCTGTTGATCGGCATATTCGAGGCTTCAACATCAAAGCAATACCGCCCGGCAGATAATCCCGTATCCGCAGTGCCATCAAAAGATAATGCTTTTGTTCCGCACGCTTTGCCCAATCCATTTCCCGCTTAATGCTTTTCAGGAGTTGCTCTTTGTCCGCACATTGACGCAGGCGGCGGTCAAGAAAAAGCATCGTTACTGTATTCGATGCCGGTATGTTCTTATGCTGTTCCGTACGCAAATTCACCGGAACAGATACACGGTACAAAGGATTTTCGTTATAAAAATCCATCTCCGGTAAAGACTTCCGCCAATCATACATTGCCGAAAATAAGGCGGCAAGATGATAATCGTTGACCGTTACTCCCCGCTTTTTCGCTTCACCAAAGCATTGTTTTGTTTGCTGCGGCGAAAGTTCAGCCGTTACAAATGCAAAATAATCACGAACCGCCGCCGGATTTTTCGCGACCGCTTTGAGCGGATCCGCTTTGCCGAAGACAAGTTGATTCGTCGTGAACATCGTGTTAAAAAAGTTTTTCACATAACTTTTTAACGTCAAACCGCTGCGTCCCCGCAGCGGCAGCAGCGAGGCATCCCGCTGCGGCGGAGGCGGTGTTTTTCCTGTAATGCGGAGTGCATAATCGGTCAGGACATCGCCGAGAAATTCCATTTCACCGAGTCCGTCGGAAACACTGTGATGAAATTGAAACAGAATAGATACATTTGCCTGTTCCCGTTTTATGTACACCCGAAAGCCCGGGGCGGCGGTGATGCGGAGACGTTCGGGAATAAGTTCATCAACGTTCCTGATAGAGACGCTCTGCTGCGTTTCATACCAAACATAATTCCGCCGGCTTGTCTTTTTGATGATGCTGCGCAGCAAAGGATGGACGGCAACGGCGGCTTCGACGGACTCCGTAAAAACATTGACATCGAGCGTTCCCGAAAAGCGAAGCAGCCGGAACGAATCCATTGGATACTCCGGCTTGTCATCAAAGAACATATATTTTTCAAAGGCTGTCAGCGGAAGAGACATTTTTTGAACCATTTTTTCAAGCCGGACGTAATATCAATATCTACTGCTGCATTGCTTGAGCCAATATCTTGCTGGTACCCGGACGCATAATTCGGGGGTCAACTTCCTTTCCTTCGAGAAGCGTCTTGCGGACATCTTTGCCGGAGATGAACACCGGCTTTTCGTCCTTGTGCTTTTCCATCAAATCGACTCTGCCGACCGACTCATAATAAGCGGCGAAACCGACATTCAACGGCTTAATCTGCAAATCGCCTCCGAGATTGCTGAATATTTCCTGCGCATCGAAGTCGCCCCAAATAGCCGTGCCGTCGTGATACGGTGCGTCGGCGTGTTTGCGCCCGATAATCAAATCGGTAAAGCCGAAATTCTGGCGATAAACGGCGTGCATCACCGCTTCTTTCGGACCGCCGTAAAACATCTTAATATCGAGACCGAGCAGAATAACTCTGTCCGGCACTGCCCCGCCGGTTTTTTGCCAAAGTGCTGCATCGCTGTCGCCTTCACCGAGTGACCGGTTTGCAATCAATGCTTCATACGTCTGCATCCGAACCGCCGCATTGACATCATCGCCCTTCGTTTCGCCGACGAGCGGATTCAAACACGCACCGGCATTGAATCCCTGCCGGAGCAGTTCTTCAAGACCGTAAACCAAGGCGTATTCGTGCGCACGATGCAGCGGATTTCGGGTTTGAAAGGCAACGGCACGCTCCCAGCCTTTGGAATCGAGTAACTTGCGGACTTCGAGAGGCGAAAGAACGTATTTACCGAACGCCGGATTTTTTACCTGCGGTAAAACCCGAATCGTCCCGCCGAGGAGAAACGTTTTATCGGCATCCTGTTTGAGTACCATATCAGCACCGGGATGGTCGGTTCGTTCTGTCAGATAAACACTTTTCAGATACTTTGCCTTGTCCCAAGCGAAAACACTCGAAACAGCAAGAGCGGCAACAATTTCGCCTTGCGAATTAACAACGGCAACGTCTTGTCCTGTTTTAATCTGCTTGGCAAGCGTTTCGGCAACGGGCAGTGAAAGCGGAATCGTCCACGCATATTTTTTGCCGTTGTGTTTAATGACCGACTCATCGAGAACCCGATTATAGTCGGCTTCGTCCATCGGACCGGTGAGCGGAGACAGTCCGCCGTCACCGAAACGATAGACAGTCGAGATGTCGGCATCGCTTACCGGAATTTTCAACAGGGCGGCGGTCTCTGCCTTGAAGGAATCAATCTCTTGCGGGGAAACAGTGCGGTTGACCGGTTCGCTCAAACCGCCGTGCGGAGGAATCAGGGGCATTTTGCGCTGAAATGTTAGTTGTAAAGTTATCGCCTTCTAGTTACCGATAGGTTATGTAGGCATTAAGTATAACAGACACCGCCGAAAAAGCAATATCACAAAAGTACAATGCCGCCGGCAATCAACCTAAAACGACAATAAACACTGCCAAAGATAATCGTACGCTTCGGCATCGTTGATTTCCCAAACCCGTTGGATTTGTTCTTCGTTTCCCTGAATTTCGCCGTAACGCTGCTTTGCCTCTTCCCAAGGAACACATACACCCGGCTTGCGCGCCGGCAGAACGGATACAGTTTCGGTCATTGTACAAGCCTCCGCATAACAAAGGCGGTTAGAGAAGGGTGAAAATTAGACTTGCGTCATTTTACAAAAAAAATTACGCTATTGCAAGATACCCGTCCCCGCTTGCAGATTTCCCGCTCCCCGCTGAATCAATGCTGAAAAGTGTTACCAATGTAGGTCAATATTTCCGAAGTCAGGTTGCTGCATTAAGCAAACCGGTTATCGACTCCGCTCTCAATGCGGCACACGAAGCAATGCGCAAAGGTATTGCCGAATGGAAACGGAACTACCTCCTAAACATTATCGAAAGTCTCACGCTGGAAATACTCATCATCGGTATTGCGCTAATATGCCATTACTTCCTGACAATGAACTGTTGGGCGGTGTTCATTATTTCTCTGTTGGTACTGACCATAATGTTCCGCTCGTTGGTACGCTACGCTTTGATGCTTTGGAAGTACCGGGTCTACCGGAATTTAGCAGGAATGTGCCTGAAAACGTTCGGTCAAACGTTCGTCAAATACCGCTCAATCGAACGACCGCTGCAAGAAGTTATCCGGTGTGTTTTTCTGCGGCTTTACGATGAAAAAGTAGCGGTCTCGTACCGGAAAATTCATTCATTCGTTTCGGTCATCGGTGTACCGTCGCGGGACGAATTAGCCGAAACGGTTGTTGCGGAGTTTTATAAGCCGGTCAGGGCTTTTGCCGTCAGGCTTGTTCTCTGCGAAGCCGGCGGTTTTACGCTGTTTTATGTCGTTTTTTTCTGTTTGCTGAAAAATTACGTGTTCGGCATCACCGCTCACATGAGTACCGCCGAAGTCATTCTTTTTCCCTTTACAGTCGCCGTACCGGCACTGGTGAGAATGTGGTTGTAAATCACAAAATGAAAACTGCCCTGTTAGGGACGGTATATCGGTAGAACATACTGCCGCAAGAAACCTCCTGAATCCGTTCTTGCAAAACATTTCCAAAGCGGAAACAGTATCATTCCTTTAACCCGTTCGGGACAGTTCAAAGGGTCTCGGCATATCCCGATAATACGGAGGTATCTCCTTCGGCGGAAGCACATCGCCGGTACTGCAAACATACTCATTCCGCTCATCGTCCGAAGCGTAGTACCGCAGCCATAAATCATCATCGCCGCAGGAACAATCCCAGTGCATATAACCGTTGCGGTGCTGCAAATTCTTTTCACGCAGCGGCAAAATATCCCTGTATATCAACGTGTAAAGGTCTCTGTCCGACAGATGATTCGTAAAATCAAGAATAATCTTTTTTTCAAAGAGTCTTTGAACGACTTCCTCCAAAACAGCTGGCAGATTGTCATCGGTAAGCCGTTCCGGCGGCAGCGTTTTCAGTTCCGGTTCGAACCACCGGGCAATCGGTTCAACCGGCGACATTTCCCAGTCAAGCATACCGGCAAGAAATTCATTTTCGATGCGTATAGACCGGTGCCGGAAATGGACGCGAAAAACCGATTCGTCCAGATACGGTTCCAACTCCGTACGCAGTTCGGCATTCTGAATCA
Organism: Planctomycetaceae bacterium; assembly: GCA_031289675.1. GTDB lineage: Bacteria > Planctomycetota > Planctomycetia > Pirellulales > Thermoguttaceae > WRKP01. The sequence goes on along the minus strand of JAITOZ010000087.1, from coordinate 7,023 downwards.
AATCATCGACTCCGATGCAAGCAAAGGGGATTCTTGTCATTGCTGTCCGCTGTGAAAATTACTCTTGGCAACGTGTATTCTTTATGATGTGCGTTTTTCGTTTTTATACAACGTCATCTAAAGCCGCTCTCCATACTAACAAACCGGAGATGGTCTTCAATAAATTTCGGTATATTTTTGTCTATATATTCGTAATAGCAGCGATATAATCGCTATAACCGGAACAATGTGCTTGTTCCGCCTTGAAACCTGATAAACAAATTTAATCAGGCAGCCTATTCTGCCGATAATAGAGGAGAGACTTTACAGAGAATACGATGGCAGTCCCTTGTGAATTCCGCTCCGATGTGCCGAGGCTCGCAGTTGGTATTATTGCCGATGCCGAAAGCGTTGCGCTGCTGCCGCAGACCGTCAAGAGCGTCTCCGCGTTATCCGAACACATTTTTATTCTCGCCGCCGGAGACAACCTCCAAATCACTGAACCATCGGCTGCCGTGATTCAAGGCGGCTGGGAAAATGATGATGCCGCAACCCGTAATTTTCTTATCGATGCTGTCGAAGAAACCGGTGTTGCCGATTATCTTCTGTGGTGCAACCCCGGCGAAAAGTTCGATGAAAAAACGCTCGAAGATTTTTCGGCGTTCGTCAAAGACAGTTTCAATCGGGACGCAATCTATATGATGGTGCTGCACCGGCTCGTCCGTGAGGACGGCAGGCGTGACGATTTTGATGAAGAGACGATTGATGCCCGGCTGATGCCGCTGCGCAAAGGAGTCCGTTTTCAGGGTTCGCTTCGGGCTTCGCTGATAGAACGTAATACGGCTCTGATGGTTCCAATCAGTGCCGCTCCGGGACGCTTCATCGTACCGGCGAAACATATTGACCCGCTCCAGTCGAAACAACAGGCGGAAAAAACACTGCATTTAATCGACCAACTTGAAAATGAAGGCGAAGTGATTGCCGATGCTCTGCTGCTGTATCAAGCCGAAGCGTGGTTGGCACTTGATAATTATGCGGCGGCGAGACGCGCCTATCGGCAACTGATACGGACAAGCGGACGCAGTGATTTACGGCTGACGGCTTATTACGGTTTTTGGGAAACGCTGATAAAATCACCGATACCGGATGCCGATGTTACCCGTTTGCTCATTGAGGCACTTGACCGCTATCCGGTTGATATGCAGTTGCTGACGTTTCTCGGTTCGCATTTACAGCGTACCGGCAAGCCGGATTTAGCGGCACGGTCATTTGAGACGGCAGTGCAGCACGGTAAAGTTACGCTGGACGTTTGGCATCGGCTGCATATCAAGGAAATGGCGATTGTCTCTTCGGCGTTGTCGCTCCGTTTGCTCGGCAAGAACCAAGAAGCCGTTGACGTTTTGGAAACATATCTGCCGCAGATGGGAGACCGCAATGAATTTGTGCGGTATCTTCTCGACTTATACATACAGGAAAACGAAGAAGAAAAGGCGTATGATGCGGCAGCAATGATTTGGGGGGATTTGCTCCTTGACCAGATGCGGCTCGTCCTCAAAGGGGCGTGTCTTGCAAAGCAGGGAAAATGGACTGACGCAATGCCGCTTTTCATTGAGGCGCACGATGCTGGCTGCCGGGACGTGCTGTGTCTGCGCTGGTATGCCTTGACGCTGCTGTCGCAAAAAGAATTTAAGAAAGCTGCGGTCATCCTTGACCAGTGGCTTGCTGCCGAACCGAATAATCTCGAGGCGAAAGCGTATAAGTCGGCGGCATCGCAGCCGGATAGATTCTGCCAAAAATTGCGGTGTAATCAGGACAGCGCATTGAGAGCGTTCGGTATTCCAGCAGAGACTCTCGCGCCTCGCCGCAATGTGGTCCGCATTGACGAAGCCGTCAAGGAAATAATATCGTCATCGGCGGAAAAAAAAAATCAAATCACCGGATTCAAGTTACAGCCGGCTTTCGCTGCTCTTGACAGCAAGTAAGGTTTCATTGATAATGGGCGGCGGACGCTGCCGGTGTAAGCATCGGCAGCACAATGTCTTAATTAAAAATGTCTCAACTCGGTTACTATCCCGGCTGCGCACTGCACGGTTCTTCTAACGATTACGAAGCCTCTGTGCGGGCTTGTATGAAAAAACTGCATATCGAACTCAATGAACTTGATGATTGGCTTTGTTGCGGGGCGACGGCAGCGCATAACATAAACAAAAAACTGGCAACGGCTCTGCCGGCACGAAATCTGGCGATTGCCGAACGCAGCGGCATTGATAAAGTGCTTGCCCCGTGTCCGATGTGTTCGATGGAACTTATCAAAATCGGTAATGCTTTGAAGGAATCGCCGGCATTGCAAAAAGAAATGTCGGACATTGTTGAGGATACCGTTACCGGCAAGACGGAAATAGTTAATCTGATACAGGTTTTTTTTGAATACGGTATCGGCAAATTATCCGAAGCCGTTACAAAAAAATTGACCGGTTATAAACCGGCGTGTTATTACGGCTGTCTTTTAACCCGTCCGCCGGATGATGTAAAATTTGACGACTGCGAACATCCAAGTTCAATGGAGTCGCTCCTTGCGGCACTCGGAGCAGAACCTGTCGAGTGGAATTATAAAACGGAATGTTGCGGGGCAGGCTTGACGCTTGCCGATGATTCGGTGATTATCGACCTGACGGGTAAAATTCTGCAAAATGCGAAGAAGCATCAGGCAAATTGCATTGCTGTTGCGTGTCCGATGTGTCATGTCAATTTGGATATGAAACAGCCGGCAATCGCAAAGAAACTCGGTGTCAAATTGGACTTGCCGGTGTATTATCTTTCCGACCTTGTCGGCATTGCTCTCGGTTTATCGGAAACCGAATTGCGTATCGACAAGCACTTTGTCAAGGCTTGAAAAGCCGCTGTCAAATTGACCTAAGCACGACATTTTTATACCGCAGACAACGAAAAAATTCTATCAATGGGAATTAGATGCAAAATTTTCAGTCGGCACTAGATAAAGCCAAACAGGAGGTTGAGGCGGACTTGATGAAAGCACGCCGCAGCGTTACGGTTTTTCTCTATCTCGGTACTGCGGGATGTTTGGTATTCTGTATTCCCTTTGGGTATTGTTAACTGATTATAGTTTTGGGAACCTCTAGAAACGCTTCTATTTCTGGACATATTGTATTGATACGTTACAATTGACCGCATCTCAATATTTTTCATCAGGATACACCGATGCCTATGCCGCTCTTGCAGGAACAAACGAATCTCGCCAAACACGCCGAACTTAATAAGTTTCTGCCGCAACTCAACGCCCTCGTGACCGCTTCCGGCGGCATTACTGCTGATGACCGCTACAAAACAGCGTGTTTTGCAGGAAAACTTTCGGAATTACTGTGTCCGTCAGACAACCTTGCGTATCCCGGTACGTATCACAACGGCTCACACATCAGTAATCCGGCAACAACCAACATCGTTCCGGCAGAATCCGGCGACCCGTATTTCACGCTGACAAACTTTATGTTTTTCAACATTGAAGAACAGCCTCGTCCAGCGGGCGGAATGTCGGTATCTGACACAATCGCACCTACGAGGCGAAAAGCATTATAGCCGCCTAATGTGCGCTAAAATACAGGCGTTCTGATTTGTCAATTCTCCCCTTGATTATGTCTCTTGACCTTTGCGCGAGAAAATGGTAGTATGTATCTTGTTGTCTTAACCCTTCACCAAAACTATGGACAGTCATCGCCGGCATCAGTTGAGAGAAAATTTACTCGCTAACTGGATTATTACCCAATACGAAGAATGGATTCGTCCCAACAGCACTTGGCTTTACTGGGCGATTGTCGGCGTTCTCATTGCTGCCGTGATTATCGCCGGTACCATTCGGCTCAACGCGTGGAGTCAGTCTGCCGCTTGGAAACACTATTATGCGGCTCTCCATTCCGGTCAGGCAGAAGCCGAATTGGAATCTCTGGCTGACCAAACCAGCGGCAATGTCGGTGTTCAGGCACGTTTGGCTCTTGGTCAGTTAAAACTCGCTGAAGGCTGCAATGCGGTTTTTACGGATAAAGCGAAGGCTGTTGCCGCTCTGGAAAAGGCGGTATTTGTTTTTCAAAAAGTCCAAAAAACGTCGGCAGCAGATAAAATGGTGTTGCAGCAGGCGGCTTTCGGGTCGGCACAAGCCTTTGAAGCGTTAGCAGCATCCCGCAAGGGCGGCGATTTGCAGAAGGCGGAGGCAGAGTACAGGAATATAGCCGAAACGTGGAAAAACGAAAATGTCGGCAGACGGGCAGCGGCGCAGTTGGAAATGTTCGGTCAAACCGGTACGAAAAAGTTTTTTGAAATTGCCGCCGCACAGGTCATTAAAACAGAGGATAAAGCGGACGATTTCAAAGTCAACATTGACAAGCAAGAGCCGTTTGCCGACGGACCCGGTCAATTTGATGTACAAAAAGCCCTGGACGGAGAGAAACCAAAGTTGGACGTACCGGAGCCGCCGAAGTAAAAAGCATCAGGCAAAAAAGCATCGGAGGGGCTTTTCGTCCCTCGCTCTCTTAGAGGGTGCGCGGTAGTTTGCATAATTTAGGCAAGTAAAAAACTGTTTTTTCGCCAATTTTTAATCAATATGTAGCAATTTGCCAAATAACACAGTTGTAATCATTGTGGCGATAGGATTGATGCCAAAAACTAATGTTTTTTTGCAAAAAATTCTTTGCCTCCTTTGCACAAACTACCGCACACCCTCTTAAAGGAACAAACAGAAAATACTAAACTATTCTGCCTGAGATGGCGAAAACGCCTGTCAAGGTCTTTTTCAACGGCAAAGAAGTCCGCGCAAAATTATTGGACAAGAACCTCATAGAGTTTGAAGCCAAGGCTGGAGAAAAATACGTGATCAGCAATTAAATCCAAACAAATATGAACCGATACTTCACTTTAGTAATTTTGAACCTGTTTGTCGCCTTATTACCGGCGATGGCGCAAGTGCCCGCCCAATTAAAACCCGACAAGACGGCAATTATCGTCATTGACATGTGGAATTCGCACTGGTGCATGACGACCTCGGAACGGGTGTCGGCGATGGTTCCGCGTATGAACGCCGTGCTGAATATTGCCCGCAGCCTCGGCATGCAGATAGTTTGGAATCCCACCGATGTGGTCACCACCTATTCGGGTTATCCCCAGTATGAAAAAGCGGTCGCTGTGGAACAACGTAAAACGCCGGAAATGCGCGAAGCCCTCCGTGTGGAGTTTACAGTCCCGGTCGGTGGCTGTATGTGCGGTCCCGGATTCCGCTGCGGAGGCAACTATGGTTGGGACGGGATGCATCCCGACTTGTTGATTGGCGACGATGACTTGATTTCATCCTCTACCGATGAGATTTATACCCTTCTTTCCGACAAAGGTATCACCGACATCATCTATATGGGCGTAGCAACGAATATATGCGTATTCGGCAAACCGGGAGCACTCTCTTTTATGTGGAAAGCAGGCTTCAACTGCATGTTGGCACGCGACCTCAACGACGCATTTACCCAATATGACCCGGCGACCGGTTATACACCCGACGCAGGTACGGACGAAGCAGACAAAAACCTGCAGATGGCTGGTGTTCCGAATGTCAATATGGGCGAGGAATTTCGCAAAGCGGGACTGTTGAAACCGAATGTCATTGTTGACTATGTCCGTTTCGTCCCTTGGGGGAAACCCGACCGTCCTTACCTGATGGAGAAATCCACTCTTGTGACGCTCACCGCTCCCTGGTTGGAAGAAAGCGAGATACGCTATACCACCGACGGAAGCGAACCGACAGCCCAGTCGACCATCTATGCTCAGCCGTTGGAAGTATCACAAACAACCACCATTCACGCGACCGCTTTTCGCAAAGAGAAACCGGTCAGCCTGCCGAGTTGGTTGTGTCAGGAATTTATTGATTGAGTCGCAGAAGTCCCTTATTTTCCCGTATGTTAACGTTCATTTCAATAAATTTACAACACTACCGCCGAGTTTTGCGTATTATGTGAAGATGCAGCAGGAAATTCCACCCAAACCGGACGTTTATCTGGAATATCTGGATTATATTCCCAATGGATATACAAGTCATTCAAAAGGGGCTTACGCTTGCCTTTGGCATCCCCAAAAGGGGAAATCATTTGAGAAGAAACCTCTGCGTGTGAGAGGAAAGACCTACTCGCATGGTATGGGATTCCGCGCTCCTTCGGCGGTTCAATACGAAATAAAACCGGAATACAAGCGTTTTGTAGCATTGGCAGGGATAGATGAAAATATACTGGCGGTCAATAACGGTCGTTTTCTGGTCATCCATAGCAGCGTGGTTTTCAAACTTTTTATTGACGGCAAGCCGGTAGCCGAAAGTCCTGTAATGCGTATTTCGCAGGAACCTTGGCGATTTGATGTGGAGATACCCGCCGGAAGTCGTCGTATAGACATGGTTTGTATGGATGCCGGAAGCCGGAGCATTCTTGATTACGGCAATTGGCTGGATGCCGGTTTCATTACCCGTTAAAAACAACGATAATAAAAATAACAACAAAAATGAAACACTTTAAAAATATGGCAGTAAGTATCATGATTTTACTGTTTGCCGGTTTAACCATGCAGTCCTATGCGGGCAAGAACGAAATTGTTGTAAATCAGGTGCCGATGAATTGGCACTATGACACTCCCGCTAAAAAATATTGGGAAGGACTGCCCATCGGGACAGGTCGTTTCGGTGCCATGATTCCCGGCGGGGTTGACCATGACCTCATCGCTTTCAACGATGAAACCCTGTACACGGGCGGTCCCTACAATTCTAACAATCCCAATGGACCCAAAATCCTGGAAAAGATACGGGAATACGCTTTTGCCCACACTTGGCTTGAAGCAACCCCCGAGTCATGGAAATTGGCAGGCGAGCCGTTTACATCGCCGGGTCTTTTTGTGCAATACAACGGAGATACTGTCTGGAAACCTTACACGGATTACTATCAGGCGATGGGACAACTCCATATCCATTATGAAAATCATGACTTGGCGCAGGCAAGCGGATACCGC
>JAITOZ010000075.1 GCA_031289675.1 Planctomycetaceae bacterium | reverse complement strand
CAAGACGGCGGCCTATTTGTTGTTATATTCGCTGCCTTGTTCTGAATGGGTTTGGGACAGGGCAGCGAATGTCTTGTAACCGTGAAAACACGAAACCCTTATTTTTCTCCGGTACCCTTCCCTTAATAGCACAGGTTACCCACTTATCGTTTCCCTTATTTGTCAATTAAGGGAATAAGGGGAAGAGTTTGGAGACGCATTACTATTAAGGGGTCGGAAAATGAAAACCTTATTTTCAAAAAAAATATCCGATAAAGTTTTACGCTCCCTCTCACATATCCTATTTTGCCGTTTCGGCAAGGACATACGGTCCCTCCGGCAGAACAGCAATCGTTGCTTCGCTGCCGTACTCCTGCATCGCATCGGCAAGTGCCTCTTCGACACAGGTACAGGGCGTTACAAAATAGCGGCGCAAAACCTCCGGCGGCACTCCTTGGGAAATGACTTTGACTTTCCCTTTGCGTAACGCTTTTGCCAATTCTTCAACCTGCCACTGGTCAACAGAAAAGTATTTCTCCGAAATAATTGCCTCCATAAAATCATCTATCGAAGCACCAATGGACGAGAAATGTTCGGCAATCTCCTGAAATTCCCTGCTGCCGACACCTTCCTCACAGGCAGATGCAATAATGATTGTCCCGCCCTGCTTCAAAATATCGACCGCACCGACAATTCCCTTGACCGTCTGATACCACGTCTTATCAAGAGGGTAGCCCGCCCCGCTTGTAACAACAATATCCGCCGGTTCGGCAACGGTATCAACGACATACTTGCGGGCTATGTTCACTCCTTCAAGGTGGGCTTCGTTCATATCGCCGCCGACAACCGCCAAAATGTTCCGTCCGCCGTCAATGACCGCGTTGACGATGAAATCGCACCCTGCTTTTCGGGCAATTTCCATCTGTTCCTTGTGGACGGGATTATCCGTCATTGAGCCGAATCGGGCATTAGGATGTTCCAAAAATTTCGGCGAGTGCCACGTGCAAATCGTTTCCGCAGCGGCAATACCGGGGCAAATGGACTTTCGTCCGCCGCTGAATCCCGCCATAAAGTGCGGTTCAATGAGACCGGTGAGAATTTTTACGTCTGCTTCGAGATAACGGCGGTCTATCCAAATCGGAAGTCCCCCTGACGACAGACCAAGATACTCGTGCTTCCGCAGGTTTTTGGCATCGTGGTCTTTCACCCGATACGACTTTGCAATTTGTTCGCCGAGCATTTCGATTTTTTCATCCCGCGTACTGGCACGGTGCAGTCCGGTGGCAATGAGAATCAGGATATCTTCGGGCTGTATGCCGGCATCTTCGAGAGTTTGCAGTATCGGCGGCAGAATGATTTTGTTCGGAACCGGTCGGGTGATGTCGCAAACGACAATGCACGCCGTTTTTTTCCCCTGCGCAATGACAGCGAGCGGTTCGGCCGTGTTCGGATTTTCTAACTTCTCCCAGACTTCGTCCATCGGGTCGGCGAGCGGCTGCCCTGTATGGATACCAAGGACTTTAACGACATTTTTCTCCGGCAGTTCTACCGGCATTTGCCCGTGTCCGTAAGCAAGATGATACTGCATTGTGAGTAAGGCAATTATGAGTGAAGTGAGTACACAGTTCCCGCTCCGATATTATACCGCAGATTAGAACACGAACATAGTTAAGGTTCAACCGTTCTCATCCGCTATTCCAAAGACCGACCAGCGCACCGGTGTCGCACGCGTTCCGGTCAGTTCGCCAGCAAAAGAACCATCGCTGGTAATCAAAACAGTATCACCAATGCCCGCCCCAATGCAGTCTATCGCAATACACGGCTCCGTATCGGTACGGACGACAAGCATTTTCCAGCCCTCCAAAGACGTATGTTTCACCGTTGATGTTACCGTCCCTATCACTTTTCCCGCTAACATAGATACTCCATCATTTTGTCCAACGCTGCTGTAACTTCATCTTGTCCTTTAAGCCACTGTGTTTCGACCGCAACCGCCTGAATAGGAATGTCTGCGAGCATCGGCTTGTTTATTTTCACGATGTCTTTCATTGTACAAAGAACCGCATCGGGATGACACGCCTTTGCGGCGTTTTCCAGCCGGTCTAAATCGGCACTGCTGTAGCGGCGGTGGTCGGAAAAAACGATGAACGCGGCAACGGTTACTCCGCAGCGTTCCAAAACCGAGCGGAATGCGGCTGGATTACCAATACCGCAAAAAGCGAGTACCTTTTGATTATGCAAAGACTCTAACGTGCCGACCGTTTTTGTAACACTAACAAGCATTGCCGGTATGTAAGCGATTTCACCCCACAGAGTATTCGGGGCAATTTGCTCAACATATTTTCGGATACGTTCACGTTCTGTTCCGCCGATGAGGTCAGCGCGGGAAAGCAGAACAATATCAGCCCGCTGTAATCCGCTCACCGGCTCACGCAGAGTGCCTCTGGGAAAAAGATAGTTGGAACCGAGCGGCACGGTCGCATCGAGTAAAACGATATTGAGCGTCCGGTCAAGATGCCGGTGCTGAAAAGCATCGTCGAGTATGAGAATATCGGCATTTTTTCGTAACAAAAATTCTTCTGCCGCCGCACAGCGGTTTTTATTCTGAATATGCGGTGTATCAGGAAAACGGAAAGCGAGTTCCAGATATTCATCGTTTGTTCCGCTGCTTCCTTTCGCGTACCCCCTGCTGATAATACCGGGGCGGTGTCCGTGTTCGAGAAAATAACGGACAAGATATGCAGCGAACGGTGTTTTTCCGGTACCGCCGAGCGTCAGGTTGCCGACAGAAATAACCGGTATCGGCAAACGGCGTATTTTTCGTAACCGATAATCGAAGAAAAGGTTACGGATAGCAACAATGCCGGTATAAAACCACGACAAAACGTACAAAAAGAAACGGCAGCAAACTGCCGCCGCTCCCTGTTTTTGACCGCTGATGATTTGATACCAATACTCCATCGGCTCGCCGCTGTGCGTCTTAATTACCGTAACTGCCGACAATATCATCGTCAAAACTATCGTTATCTTCTTCCGGCGTTGTCTCGTTGAAGAACTGACTGGCATAATCGTATTCCGGTGTATCAGCCGCCGCCGCTTCTTCCACCTGCGGGACAGATTCCAATAAGGCGTACCCCTTCTTCACAACGGGTTCTTCCGACACTGTACGGGCAAATGCCTCTTCATCGGTCATCCGCCATTCAGCCCCCTGATATTTGTGAAAACCCGTCCCTGCCGGAACTAAATGTCCAAGAATCACGTTTTCTTTAAGCCCTATCAGGTTGTCGGTTTTTCCCGCCAATGCCGCTTCGGTTAAGACTTTCGTTGTTTCTTGGAAACTTGCTGCCGAAATGAAACTTGAACTTTGAACTGCCGCCTTCGTGATGCCGAGAAGTTGCGTCGAAGCCTGTGCCAATTCAGCTTTCTTACACGTTGCCGTCTTACCCCCTTCCGCTTCGGTCTGGTCGTTTATCTGTTCAAAGACGTCCCGTTCAAGAACAGCACCGGCATCTAACCCTGTGCTGCCCGGTGTAACGACCTTCACGCACAGAGCAATTTCCTTGTTCGCCTTCTTAAACTGATACCGGTCAATCTGAATACCTTCGAGCAGTTTTGTATCACCGGCAGCCTCAATGCGGACCTTACGGAGCATTTGCGAAACAATCACTTCGATATGCTTATCGTTAATCGGCACGCTTTGGCTGCGATAGACCGACTGTACCTCCCGTAACAGATATTCCTGAACGGCTTCTTCGCCGGAAATACGGAGAATGTCGTGCGGCACGAGCGGTCCGTCCGTCAGCGCATCTCCTTCGCTCACGTGGTCGCCGGCCTGCACTCTCATATGCTTGCCGTGAGAAATATCGTGAATACGTTCGACTCCCGTTACTTCATTTTTCACGATGATTGTCCGTTTGCCGTGCCGCTTCGGTCCGATTTCTACGGCACCGTCAATTTCGGCGATAACCGCCGGGTCTTTAGGTTTGCGCGCTTCAAAGATTTCTGTAACACGCGGCAAACCGCCGGTAATATCCTGCGTCTTGCCAATATCGCGCGGCGTTCTTGCCAAAACATCGCCCCGCTTCACTTTTGAACCATCAGCGGCTTCAATGATGGCGCGTCCCGGAACATAGTAGAAGTCAAGAACTTCTTTACCGTCATCGTTTGTCAGGTCGATTTGCGGTATCCGGTCGCCTTTCAAATCCATCACGGTACTGACATCTTTGCCCGTTGCCGTATCTTTTTCAACGCGCATCGTTTCGCCCTCGATAATGTCAACGAAACGGACTTTACCGGCAACTTTCGCCAAAATCGGAACGTTGTGCGGGTCCCAAGTGCACACGGTTTGACCGGTTTTAATCGGTCCGTCTTCGGTAACGAGAATCGATGCGCCGACAGGGATATTGTAACGTTCCAGTTCCCGTCCTTTGGAATCAATCACCGCCACAGCACCGTTGCGTGAAAGCGAAGTCCGCTGACCGCTTTGCGTTTCGATAACTTCGAGTTGTACGAATTTCGCAACGCCGTCCCTCTTGGATTTTATTTCGCTCTCTTCGACATCACGGGCAGCAACACCGCCGATGTGGAACGTCCGCATCGTCAACTGCGTTCCGGGTTCACCGATACTTTGGGCGGCAATAATACCTACGGCTAATCCTTGTTCAACGCTCTGGTTCGTTGACAAGTCCATTCCGTAACATTTAGCACAAACGCCCAACTCCGCTTCGCAAGTCATCGGAGACCGGATTTGAATCTTTTCTAAACCGAGTTCCTCGATTTTTCGGGCGATTTCCGGTGTTATCAATTCATTTTCCCGAACGATAACTTCATCGGTAATCGGATTGACAATGTTGGAACGTGAAACACGTCCCCGAATGGAGTCTGCCAAAGATATTTCGACCTTTTCTCCACGGTAAAGTACCCCTTTGACAATACCTTGCGTTGTCCCGCAATCGTCCCGCGTTACGACCACGTTCTGTGCTACGTCCGCCAATTTTCGGGTCATATAACCGGCATCGGCGGTTTTCAACGCTGTATCTGCCAAACCTTTACGCGCACCGTGCGTTGAACTGAAATACTCTAAAACGTTCAAGCCTTCACGGAAGTTTGCCTTAATCGGCTTTTCGATAATCGTTCCGTTCGGCTTTGCCATCAAACCCCGCATACCGGCAAGTTGCCGAATCTGTTCGGTACCGCCTCGCGCACCGGAGTTCGCCATCAGATAAATCGGGTTAACGTACCACTTCTCCCAGCCGCGTTCTTTCCGGTTATCCTTCTCCAATTCCTCCATCATCTTGGACGTAATCTCTTCACGCGCTCTTGTCCACGTGTCGATAACCTTGTTGTAGCGTTCAACATTGGCAATCAAACCGCGATTGACGAGTTTCTGGTACTTCCCGACTTCCTCTTCGGACTTGTTAATGATTTCCTGTTTCGAATTCGGCGTAACAAGGTCATCGGTGGCAAATGACAGCCCGCTCTTGGTGCTTTCCTCGAAACCGATACGCATCAGTTTGTCGAGCAGGTCAATCGTTCCGCGCCGTCCGATGTAATCGAAACAGTCCCGAATCACGGCTTGCAGCCCTTTGGATTTGAGCGTGTCGTTATAAAACGGCATTTTTTTGGACGTATTGTCTTCCCGTTCGAGAAGTTCTTTGAAAATATCGTTGAAGATGATACGCCCCGTTGTTGTCTCAAACAACATTCCTTCGCGGATTTTCGGGTCGTTTTTCAGAAACCGGCGTTCAGGCATCCGCACTTTAATGAGGGCGTGCAAATCGACCTTCTTATGCGCATACGCCATCAGACATTCCTCTCTGCTGGCGAATATCATTCCTTCGCCTTTCAAGCCGGGACGCTGCATCGTAACATAGTAACACCCCATCACGATGTCCTGCGACGGTGAAATAATCGGCGAGCCGTTTGCCGGAGAGAAAATGTTGTTTGTTGAAAGCATCAGCGTATGCGCTTCGACTTGGGCTTCAAGCGACAACGGAAGATGGACCGCCATCTGGTCGCCGTCGAAGTCCGCATTGAAACCTTTACACACCAGCGGATGCAATTTTATAGCGTTGCCTTCGACCAAAATCGGCTCGAACGCCTGAATACCCATACGGTGAAGAGTCGGCGCACGGTTAAGCAGGACGGGATGGTTCTGAATAACATCTTCGAGAATATCCCAAACTTCCTCGTCCTTGCGTTCGAGCATCTTCTTTGCACTCTTAATCGTATCGGCGTGCTGTAATTCTTTAAGTTGCCGAATAATGAACGGCTGAAAGAGTTCGAGAGCAATCTTTTTCGGCAGACCGCATTGATGTAAGCGTAAATGCGGACCGACGACAATAACGCTTCGTGCCGAATAATCAACACGCTTTCCAAGCAGATTTTCACGGAAACGTCCCTGCTTTCCCTTAATCATATCGGTCAGCGATTTCAGCGGGCGGTTGCTCGAACCCAAGACCGGACGTTTACAGCGGTTATTATCGAACAAGGCATCAACGGACTGTTGCAGCATCCGTTTTTCGTTACGGATAATCACTTCCGGCGCATTCAAATCGACAAGTTTTTTGAGCCGCGAATTCCGGTTGATGATCCGCCGGTAGAGGTCGTTCAAATCGCTTGTTGCAAATGTTCCCGATTCCAATAACACCAACGGACGCAAATCCGGCGGAATGACCGGTATTGCATCAAGAACCATCCACTCCGGCTTGTTTTCGCTGTCCCGAAGCGACTCAACGAGTTTCAGCCGGTTAATAATGTCCTTCTTTCGCTGCTTCGATTTTGTTTCTCCTAGTTCAACACGCAACTCCTGCGACAAAGTAACAAGGTCAAGATTTTGCAGCAATTTACGGATTGCCTCCGCCCCCATTTCGGCTTGAAACTTTCCGGACCCGTCTGCCTCCCGACATTCGCGGTACTGCTCTTCGTTAAGCAGTTCGCCGACACTTCGGCTGGAACTGCCCGGGTCAATGACAACATAATCCTGAAAATAAATAATTTTTTCAAGACTGCTTGCCTTCATCGCCAAAAGCGTTGCCAATCGGCTCGAAGCGGCTTTAAAGAACCAAATATGCACAACGGGAGCAACGAGGTCGATATGTCCCATCCGTTTGCGGCGGACGCGGCTGTGCGTAATTTTGACTCCGCAGCGGTCGCACGTCATTCCTTTGTATTTCATTCCGCGGTATTTTCCGCAGGCGCACTCCCAGTCTTTTTCGGGTCCGAAAATCTTTTCGCAGAACAAACCGTCACGTTCAGGACGGTATGTCCGGTAATTGATTGTCTCAGGTTTCTTGACCTCGCCGTAAGACCAACTGCGAATGTCGTTCGGCTTTGCCAAACTGATTTTCACGGAATTATAATCGTTAATCCGTTCATAAGTTAAATCGCTGCTCACAGAAAACTCCTCGTTAGATAGACTATCGGAAACCCCGCTTCACCATTCTCCCGGCACACCCGCAATGTGCCGAGACTCAAAAAATTCACCATTCATCAGCCGGCAGTCTATAATCCGCCGCCGATTTTTTCCAACTGCATATTCAGAGCCAAGCCGCGTATTTCGTTCGTCAACACATCGAAACTTGCCGGCGTTCCCGCCTCAAGCGTGTTTTCGCCCTTGACCATCGCCTCGTAAATCTTCGTGCGTCCTTCAACGTCATCGCTCTTGACGGTCAACAGTTCTTGCAGCGTATAAGCCGCCCCGTATGCCTCCAACGCCCAGACTTCCATTTCGCCAAGACGCTGACCGCCGAAACGCGCCTTACCGCCCAACGGCTGTTGCGTTATCAACGAATACGGTCCCGTACTGCGTGCGTGGACTTTATCATCAACGAGATGATGCAGTTTCAGCATATAGATATAACCGACCGTTGTTTCTTGACCGAACGGCTCGCCTGTGCGCCCATCGTACAAACGTACTTTACCGTGTTTCGGTAAACCGGCTTTTTCCAGTTCGCTGTTAATCCCTGATTCATTTGCTCCGTCAAAAACCGGTGTTACCGCCTGATAGCCAAGTTTCGCCGCTGCCCAGCCGAGATGCGTTTCCAATATTTGACCGACATTCATACGGCTTGGTACGCCCAACGGATTCAGCAATATCTCGACCGGTGTACCGTCTTCGAGGTACGGCATATCTTCTTTCGGCAATATCTTCGAGATAACGCCCTTGTTACCGTGCCGTCCTGCCATCTTATCGCCGACAGAAATCACCCGTTTTGCGGCAATATAGACTTTGACCATTTGCAGCACACCGCGGCGCAACTCATCGCCCCGCTTCATCGAATTGATTTTGCGGTCTTTCGCATCTGTTGCCGCTTCAATCACGGGCCAATACTTATCGTAAATTTTCTTCGCCTTGGAGTTCTCTTCGAGATTCAACTGTTCGAGACGGAATAATTTCGGCTCCTCAATCAACTCCTTATCAATTTTGATACCCAACGCTTTTTCGAGTTCGGCAATCAGCGGCTTGAATACCGTATCAATTTTTGTGTCTTCTTCCTTTTCGACACGTTTGACTTCGGTATCAAACGCCTTACGTTCGTCTTCCGAAAGACTCATCCGGCACGAAAATTTCTGCGTTCCAATCACGATGCCTTCGACACCGGACGGAACTTCAAGCGACTCGTTTTTTACTTCTTCGCCGGCACGTCCAAATATGGCGTGCAGCAGTTTCTCTTCCGGTGTCAGTTCCGTTTTCGCCCGCGGCGTAACTTTTCCGACGAGTATGTCGCCGGGGCGGACGTAAGTACCAACGTGAACGATACCGTTCTCGTCAAGATTACGCAGCGACCGCTCGCCGACATTCGGAATATCGTTCGTAAATTCTTCACGTCCGAGTTTCGTGTCCCGCACCTCGACATCGAATTCCTCAATGTGAATCGAAGTGTACGTATCCTTCTTAACGAGGTCTTCGCTAATGATGATTGCATCCTCAAAATTGAAACCGTCCCATGTCATAAAGGCTACGAGAACATTACGTCCTAGACACAGTTCGCCCTTGTGCATACTTGCCCCGTCAGCAATGATTTGCCCTTCCTCCACCGCATCGCCCGGCATAACCACCGGCACTTGATTTTGGCAGGTACGTTCATTCATTCCGACGAATTTCCGTAACACATATTCTTCTTCAAAGCCTTCTGCTGCCGCAATTTTTATCCGCTGCGAGTCGACATAAGAAACTTTACCGGCGCGTTTAGCCCGAATCATCAAACTGGAATTGAACGCTGCGCTTTTTTCCAAACCGGTTCCCACGAGCGGCGGCTCACTTTCGAGCAGCGGCACTGCCTGCCTCTGCATATTCGACCCCATCAACGCCCTGTTCGCATCATCGTGTTCGAGGAACGGAATCAAACCTGCCGAAACACCGACCATCTGGTTCGGCGCAACGTCAATGTATTCGACATAAATATCGTTTTCGTCATCGTCATCGCTCTCCTTAACCCGCGCAGAAACATATTCGCCTTTAAGACGGGCAATGACCGTATGCGAAATTTCATCAGCAATAATCTGTCCCTTGCTGATTTGCACATCCGCCGGAACAACGCATTTTTCATGTTCCTCGTATGCTTTGAGCCACTCAATCGTATCGGACAATTTCCCGTTCTTCACTTTACGGTAGGGCGAAACAAGAAAACCGAATTCATCAACCGCAGCGTAGATGCTCAAACTGGAAATCAGACCGATGTTTGCGCCTTCCGGCGTTTCTATCGGACAAATTCGTCCGTAATGCGAGGAGTGAACGTCGCGGACATCAAAGCCTGCCCGTTTCCGGTTCAAACCGCCGGGACCTAATGCCGATAAACGCCGCTCGTGTGTCAACATCGACAACGGATTCGTCTGGTCAACGACCTGCGACAATTCGCCGCGTCCGAAAAAGAAATCTATCGCGGCGGAAATGCTCTTTTGATTGATGACCTGACGGGGCGAAATTTCTGTATCAGCACTATGCGTCTGCAAACGTTCCTGCACTGTCCGTTTCAGTTTAATGAAGCCCTTACGCAATTCATCGCTTGCCAATTCATCAATTGTCCGCAAACGCCGGTTGCCGAGATGATCAATGTCGTCCACCTCTGCCGCCCGATCACCCATCCAAAGGCGGTTGACGTATCTTACGGCTTCAAGCAGGTCTTC
Organism: Planctomycetaceae bacterium; assembly: GCA_031289675.1. Lineage (GTDB taxonomy): Bacteria > Planctomycetota > Planctomycetia > Pirellulales > Thermoguttaceae > WRKP01. The sequence goes on along the minus strand of JAITOZ010000075.1, from coordinate 11,466 downwards.
GGCACGCAGCACACTCGCATCGAGCGGCACGTTCGTACCAAGTTTGCGATTAATACGGAAACGGCCGACACGTCCGAGCCGGTACCGGTTCGTGTCAAAAAACTTATCGCTGAATAAATCTTTCGCCTTATCGATTTGCGGAGGATTGCCCGGACGCAACTTCATATAAATCCGCGTCAAAGCATCTTCATGGCTTTTCGACTTGTCTTCCTGAAGACAGTTCAAGAGCAACTTATTTTTCTGCTCTTCAAGGACTTCAACCTTCTTGACACCGGCGGTACAAATTTCCTGTGCTTTTACCTTGCTGATTGCCGCACAGGACTCAACGATGATTTCTCCCGCTTTTTCGTGTCCTTTCGGATAAACAATATCCGAGAGCGCAATCTTTCCTTCGAGGAGCGGTACCGTTTTTTTCGATGCCTCAATTTTGACACTCTGCGTTTGGTCGCCGTAAAACGCCCTCATCAGTTGAGCGTTTGTGCTGTAATCCGGCGACATGGCGCGGATAAGCATCATTATCGGCAGTTTGCCGCTCTGGTCAATTTTTACCGACAGTGTATCCTTGCGGGTGAAATTGATTTCAATCCAAGACCCCCGTTCCGGTATGATGCGGCAGTTGTAGAGTTTCCGGTCACCGTCAAAATCCGACACGAAGTCGATACCCGGACTGCGGTGTAACTGACTGACGACAACCCGTTCCGCACCGTTGATAATAAACTCGCCTCCGCCGAGCATTATCGGAATATCGCCGAGATATACGTCTTCCTCGTGTGCGCCGCTTTCCCGGACGAGACGCAGGCGCACTTTGAACGGTTTACCGTAGGTCAACCGCAGTTGCCGGCATTCGTCCGGTTCATATCTCGGCTTTTCGAGTTCATAGTAAAGATACTCCAAACGGATGGACTTGTCGAAGTTCTCTATCGGAAAAACTTCACGCAGCACCGCCTCAATACCGAAGTCATCCCGCTTCTTTGGCGGTACATCTTCTTGGAGGAATCTTTGATAACTCTTTCGTTGCAGGACGGTTAGGTCTGGTATGTCATAGATATTTGATTGTGTGCCGAAGCGTTTGTTTGCAGGAAAAATAATGCGCCGCTGGGACGGAGTTGCCATAGAACGTAAACCTCAAAAGTGAGAAACGGAAGACACAAACAGGACAAACATACAAGCAGCACGAAACGTGCCGCTCTAAACGCTTTCATCCGCCGGTTACAAGCAATCACTGCCAACAATGGAAAAGCAGCAGTTGCAAGCAACCAGCACAGGAGAAATTTACTTGATGCTGACTTTCGCACCATTTTCTTCGAGTTCCTTCTTCAATTTTTCGGCTTCCTCCTTGGACACACCGGTCTTCACCTTCGTTGGTGCGCTTTCGACAAGTGCTTTGGACTCTGCCAAACCGCCGCCGGTCGCATTCTTGACGACCTTAATGACGGACACCTTCTTTGTAGTGTCTGCCAAACCTTCAAGGACGACATCGAATTCGGTCTTTTCTTCGACCGCCGCTGCACCGCCGCTTTCACCTGCCGCAGGACCGGCAACGACCACCGCACCGCCCGCCGCAGGCTCAATACCGTGTACCTCTTTGAGGTAATCGCTCAACTCTTTCGCTTCTTTTAACGTCAAAGCGACGATTCTATCGCCGAGTTCCTTCGCTGTTGCAGAAAATATTCTCTCTTCGCTCATCGTAATCTTCCTTTCCCGCTAGACATCTACAGTCTAACATTAAATTGGTTAAAAAAACTTGTTCCGTCCACACTGCCTTGGCTACCCATCTCACACTAACGGGCATCGCAAGACCCGGCAATGTTTCGTGAACAAGGAGACAATTCATCCTATACTGAAATATTGCTGTCCATAACAGTTACAAATATCATCTACGCTCCCGGTACTGAGTCTCCGCTTTCTTTGCCGGAAGCTTCTTTATCCGTCAACTGTTTAATCTGGCTGGCAATTTTACCGCTGAACGATATAAACTGCCCGGACAGTTTCGCTCCGACACCGAGAATCTGACCGAGAACCAACGCTATCTGTTCCTCTCTCGTCGGCCACTTACTGACTTCGACAGCCTGCTCGGCACGGAGGGCTTCGCCTTCGAGTACGGCACCGCGAATTTCAAATCCTTGCAGATTTTTATCTTTGGTCAACTTGACCAATTCTTTCGCTAGTGTAACAACATCCGATGCACCCCAAGTCACAGCGTAAGTCCCGGTCATTGTGCCGAAACCTGCCGCTAAAACAGTGCCTTCGGTCGCCCGCCGAGCCAAACTATTCTTGATAACCATCAGGTGAATCCCTTTGGCGGCAAGGTCGGCACGCAGGTTCTTATTCTTGTTCGCATCAATGCCCGTCAAACCAACAAGCATCAAATATTGTACGCCGTCTAACCGTTTGGCAATACTGTCCGTTAAAAGTTGTTTGACAAATTTACTCATCGTTTTCGTTTAGTGTAAGGTTAGAAATCAGATACAAAGCCGAATATCTACGCTGCCTATACAATGTTACCGCTTTTACGGGAAAGGTATGCGTTTCCCGCCTTTTATTACACGATTAGCCGTTATACGATAACTTTTATGCCCGGTGACATCGTTGCGGAAATCGAGATACTCTTGACATAAACACCTTTCACCGCTGCCGGCTTAATCTGATTGACGTAATGAATGAACGCATCGAGATTTTCAACGAGATGCTGTTTCTCGAACCTGATTTTGCCGACGATTGCCTGTACAATACCGGCTTTATCGTTACGGAACTCGACTTTACCGGCTTTGTATTCCTTAATCGTCTTGGCAACGTCCATCGTAACCGTACCGGCACGCGGGGACGGCATCAAGCCGCGGGGACCAAGAACCTTACCGAGGGGACCAACGAGTCCCATCATATCCGGTGTGGCAATACACACATCGAAATCCATCCAGCCGTCTTTAATTTTGGCGACGAGGTCAGAATCACCTACGGTGTCGGCACCGTTAGATGTCGCTTCGGCTGCCTTATCGCCCTTCGCAATCACGCAAATCCGCAGAGTTTTTCCGATACCGTGCGGTAAAACAATGGAGCCGCGAACCAACTGGTCGCCCTGTTTCGGGTCAATGCCGAGCCGCACCGCAATTTCAACGCTCTGATTAAATTTAAGCGTATCAAACTGTTTCAACGTTTCCACTGCATCGGCAAGCGTCTGCGGTGCATCAGGCTTAATTTTTTTTATGTCGCTCTGATAACGTTTTGAATGTTTAGCCATAACACAATCTGCCTAAATAAAGGTTCGGTCCAATGAAGACTTCATAATAAAGCCCTCTCCCGTTTTTTGGGAATTGATAATCGATAACGGAAAATTGATGATCAGGATGCGATTCCACACCGAACCCATTACCCTCCTATTTTCCATTGTCCATTTTCAATTTAACTAACTACGTCCAGCCCCATACTTCGAGCTGTTCCGGCAAGGGTATTCCTTGCCGTCTCAACGCTCCGGGCATTGAGGTCTTTCATTTTTTTTACCGCAACGTCATCAAGTTGTTTTGTCGTGATTTGCCCAACTTTCACTCTCGGCACATTGCCGCTTCCGTTGACGATACCCGCCGCTTGTTTCAACAAATCAACACTGTGGGGCGTTTTCGTTTCCAGTTCAAACGACCGGTCACTATAGACCCTGACAACGACCGGTATCCGCATCCCCAAATCGGGCTTCGTCCGCTCATTGAACTGCTGCACGAACTGTCCGAGATTGATACCGTACTTACCGAGGGCGGTACCAACCGGCGGTGCCGCCGTTGCCTGACCGCCTTTGGCGTGAAAACGCACTGTTGCTGTTAATTGCTTTGCCATTGTTCTTTGAATCTGATTATTTTACCATATCTATTATTTCGACAACTCCACCTGCCAGTATTCCAACTCGACAGGTGTGGAACGTCCGAAAATACTAATAATGACTGTTACGCGTCCGCTGGAAGCGTCGATATTCCCGACTGTTCCTTCAAGCGTTTCGAAGGGACCGTCTTTAACCTTAACTATCTGCCCGACCCGATAACCGACTTTCAGTTCCGGTGCTTTCTGCGGACTCTCCTGCTCGGACTTCAAAATCCGTTGGACTTCGTGGGACAGCATCGCCGTTGGTCTTCCCTGTGTACCAGTAAAATCGCCGACACCGCTTGTCTCGCGTACGAGAAACCAAGTCTCATCATTAATCTCCATAAAGACCATAATGTAACCCGGATACAATTTGCGTTTGACAATCCGTTTTTTGTCGCCGCGTATTTCGGTAACTTTTTCTGTCGGAACAAGTATGTCGCCGAAACAGTCTTCCAAACCGGAAACAGCAATACGTCTTTCGAGGCTCTTTTTGATTGTATCCTCCCGATTGACTTGAACCTTCAAAATATACCAGTCTTTTTTGCCCTTTTTCTGTTCCTCTTTCTTTTCTGTCAAAGCCGGATCGAGTTGACCGACGATTTCTTCGTCAGCGTCATCATCAGCGAATTCATCGCCGACGCTCTCATCTGCCGTCTGTACAGCAGAATCTTCTATCGGAGACTCCCCGTTATTCACAACCGGTTCGGACATTTTACTGAATTATCCCGTCTTATGCTTCTATTTTCTATAAACAACCAAACGTGTTATCTACGACTAAACGACACCTGTCAATTTGAACAACAGCACCCAAACGAGGTCGAAAATATAAATCATTGCGGCAAACAAAGCGAACACTGCCAGTACAACAATAGTCGATGAATACAATTCTGTCTGACCGGGCCAGGAAACCTTAACCATTTCCGCTTCAACGGCGATTAAAAAATCGGCAAACTTTGCCCAGTTGACAATACGGTAACCGAACCAAACTCCGAACACAACGATAACGAGTGCCAGAACATAAGGCGCGCCGGTTTCATTCAAAACGGGTACTCCGGCGAATGCCATCAAACTGCACCGGTAAGCACCGGCAGCAAAAAGCAGCCAGATGCCGAACATCGTCAGACGGCGTATCATCCGTCCTTGATTGTTTTTATAGCGGCGTAACCGGAATAACTCTTTTATAAAATCGTACATAAATGATAATTGACAATGAAAATAAAGAACCGAAAACGAAAATAGGGGAACTTCGATTTGAATTTTTAACTCCGAAGTTGTTGTTAGTTCGGTCGTTATCCCAATGGTGTCCGTAATTTTCGTCTCCCGTTATCTCTTTTCAATTCAATGGACAGGGGAGGAGGGAATCGAACCCCCACCAGCGGTTTTGGAGACCGCAGTTCTGCCACTAAACTACTCCCCTAGCAGGGGAGAATCGAAAATTGAAATTGAAATTAAAAATCAAAACAGGAAAAACATATCCATTCGGGACAAAGTCCGTACCGTTCGATCATCAATTATCAACCATCAATTACCAATTCTACTTCAAAATCTTTGTTACAACGCCGGAACCAACGGTTCTGCCGCCTTCGCGGATAGCGAAACGGACGTTTTCCTGCATCGCAATCGGCGAAATCAACTCTACTTTGAGTTTGACGTTATCGCCCGGCATACACATTTCGGCATCGCCGAGCAGTGTCAACGCACCGGTTACATCCGTTGTACGGAAGTAAAACTGCGGGCGGTAACCGGAGAAGAACGGGGTTGCACGACCGCCTTCTTCCTTCGACAATACGTAAACCTCGCCTTCAAATTCGGTATGCGGGGTAATACTTCCCGGCTTCGCAAGCACCTGACCGCGCTGAATTTCCTCCCGCTTCACGCCCCGGAGCAGAAGTCCAACGTTGTCGCCCGCCTGACCTTGGTCGAGTTCCTTTTTGAACATTTCGACACCGGTAACGGTTGTTTTGCGTTTATCTTCGGAGAAACCGACAATTTCGACTTCTTCACCGACCTTGACAACGCCCCGTTCGATACGTCCGGTGGCAACCGTTCCGCGTCCTTCAATGGAGAACACATCTTCGATAGCCATCAGGAACGGCTTATCCTGTTCACGGGGCGGTTCGGGAATGTAACTGTCGAGTGCTTCCATCAATTCGCCGATGCACTTTGCCTTGTCGGCATTGGCGGGGTCTTGCTGGGCATCACGGGCAACGCCGCGGATAATCGGAGTATCACCGCCGGGGAAACCGTATTTATCAAGGAGTTCCCGGACTTCGAGTTCCACGAGTTCCAAAAGTTCCGGGTCATCGAGGAGGTCAATCTTATTGAGGAAGACGACGAGTTTCGGCACGTTCACCTGCCGCGCCAGGAGGACGTGTTCGCGTGTTTGAGGCATCGGACCGGCATCGGCGGCGACGACGAGGATAGCACCGTCCATTTGGGCGGCACCGGTAATCATATTCTTGATGAAGTCGGCGTGTCCGGGACAGTCGATATGGGCGTAGTGCCGTTTGTCAGTTTCGTACTCGACGTGAGCAACGGCGATAGTAACGGTCTTCGTTGCATCGCGGACAGTACCGCCTTTGGCAATATCCGCATAACTCTTGACTTTGGCAAGCCCCTTCTGTGCCTGCACGGCAAGAATGGCACTTGTCAACGTCGTTTTACCATGGTCGATGTGACCAATGGTACCGACGTTAACGTGCGGCTTGGTACGCGCAAATTTCTCTTTTGCCATTTGAAGTTTCTCCTTCTAGTGAAATAGTTTTTAGTTTTTAGTTTTTAGCCCGCAGCGAACTACCAAAAACTAAAAACCGGTCAAATCTGTTAAAGCTGTTGATGAGAATCGAACTCATGACCTCATCCTTACCAAGGATGTGCTCTACCGACTGAGCTACAACAGCCTGTATATCAAAGCGGGTGAAGGGAATCGAACCCTCGTCATCAGCTTGGAAGGCTGCGGCTCTACCATTGAGCTACACCCGCCTCTTCAATTGATAATTGATAATGGAAAATGGAGGGTAGTGTTGTAAATTTATTGAAATGAACGTTAACATACGGGAAAATAAGGGACTTCTACGACTCAATCAATAAATTCCTGACACAACCAAATGGAGAATTGATAATTTTTCCGCGTCCCCTTGCGGGTAATCGAAAAAAACAGCCGGCTGTATTCATTATCAATTATCAATTATCAATTATCAATTATCAATTATCAATTATCAATTATCAATTATCAATTTCACTGGGGGATGATGGATTCGAACCATCGAAGGCAACGCCAGCAGATGTACAGTCTGCCCCCTTTGACCGCTCGGGAAATCCCCCCCTGTTTCTGCATTTCCTACAGCTGGCGATGGGACTCGAACCCGCAACCTGTTGATTACAAATCAACTGCTCTACCAATTGAGCTACGCCAGCCTCGTAGTACAAGGTTTGGTTCACATCGCCCCGTTTTTCGCCGCTTTTCGTCAGAACGCACAACGAAACCGACCAACTGTCCTACAATACTAACCGATATACAAATTTTTGCAAGGGGGGATTTTTTTCAGAAATTGTCAATCACAGGCAAAACAGACCGGCACCGTTGGAATTGACAGAACATAAGCCGAATGGACATAGAGCGACCAAAACAGGTTACATTTTTGCTTGCGCTTCATTGTGCCGTGTATGATATAAACAGCCATCGCCCGTTTAATCGCTAAAATCACTCCAAAGTACCGATATTGACATTTTTGCCGCATACAGTAGATTGGTTGAACCCCCCCCCCAATGCTGCAACGCAACTAATGAAAATTAACTCCCTTGAAATTGAACGCTTCGGTCTTTGGTCGGAACTCAATGTTCCGAAATTATCCGGCGGCATTAACGTTTTTTACGGAGCAAATGAAGCCGGCAAATCAACCATTCTCGAATTTATCCGGGCGCAACTTTACGGTTTCACCGGCGAGCGGAAACGCTTTTTGATAAAACCGCCAGCGGGACAAGCCCCGTCAATGACCGGTGATGCGTCATTCGTGATTTCCGGCGGAACATTGCAGATTGAAACACCGAGCGGACAATTCAAACTCCGCCGAATGTATTATCCCGAAGAACACGGAAAGGAAGAACAGGCGGAATTACAAACAGCCGACGGGGAAAAACAGGGATTACAACTGCTTCGGGTTCTCGTTGCCGGCGTTGATGAACCTACGTTCAACAATATTTTTGCGATAGGTCTTGATGAGTTGCAGCGGCTTGCATCGCTCTCCGATACGGATGCTGCCGAAATGCTTTTTCGATTAAGCGTCGGAATGGAGCGGGTTTCGATTGTCGATGCCATCAAGGAACTGACGGGACACCGGAATAAAGTGTTGAATATCGGCGGGGCGGAAAGCAAACCATCGCAATTAACGCTTCTGCTGCAGCACCGGGAGAAAATCATTGAGGAATTGTCGGACGCAAAATTGCAGGTTCGGCAATATGTTCAGTTACGTAACGAACAGCGTATCGTTGACCGGTCAATCGCTCATTTGCAGGACGACCTTGCACACTGGGACAAGGAAAAGCGTACTTACGAAATAGCGAGAGCATCGTATCCTATTTGGCTGCGGCGGGACAAACTTCAGAACGCTGTCAGCGGAATGGGACAGGTTGCAGATGTCAGCGATAACATCATAGCGCAACTTGAATCGGCAACGGCGGACTTGGCGCAGCAGCGGACAAATTACGAGCAAGTCAAGTCGGCATTTGCGAAAGCAAAAAGCGATATTGCCGCCTTAAAAATCAATCCGAAGATTCAGCAACTTGCCCCCCGCATTGAAATTTTGCTCGAAGAAGAGGAACGTCTCCACGAATTAGAGGTGGATGTCGAACGTCTGAATAAAGAAATTGCGGAGTACAGTGCCAAAATCAAGGTCGAGGAAGCGAAGCGGGGCAGCAGCGTCAAAGAACCGGCGGATACCAAGACGGACACAAAGGAGAATCTGCCGTTATACGATTACCGCAGTTTTGCAAAAGAGGTGAACAGGGCGAACCAGCGTCTGCTGCGGACAAAAGAACAATATGCAGATTTACAGGGACGCTTAAAAACACTGAACGAAAAAATCAAGAACGAACTGGTCAAGCGGGACGTTAGAGACATACCGGAAGCCGTTGCGGCGGCAGGCGAAACGGTCAGCCAGTTGAAACGGCGGCAGACCATTGGACACAAGGCGGCGGAAATGGCTGTCTATCACAAGGAACTGCGCCGGGTCAATGCGTTTCTGATACAGAATCAGGCATTGCCCCCGTGGATGTTCGGACTGATGATTATTGCCGGTATTCTCGGTGCGTTTTGTATCGGTGTCGGCATCTATCCTTCCCCGCTGGGGCTTGATAAAAATCTGACTCCCGCAGCCGTCATTTTCGGCTCTTTGCTCATCGGCGGGTCGATTACTTCAAAGATTTTTTCTGAGAAATCGAACGCTAAAAAATTAGAAGCGAATCAGCGGCAACTCGGCGTATTAACGCAGCAATTAGAACGTCACAAGGAGGAATTAGCAGCAATCGACCAGCGGTATCCAGCCGTCGGGACGGCAACGATTGAAATCCGTTTGCAGGAAGCGATGCAGGAGGCGGTAACGCTTGAAAAATTGCTGCCAGTGGATGCGCAGCGGCGGCAAACGGCGCAGCGGGGCAAACAGTTGGACGTGCGTCTCGAACACTGTCAGCGGGAACAACTGGACGCTCTTGAACGCTGGCAGGAATATCTGCAAAGAGCCGGGTTACCGAGCGATTGGACACCGGCACGGATTCGGGATTATTTAGCACATAGCGATACACTTGGCGATTTGAAAAGAGAGGCGGAGAAGCGTGTCGAGTCGGCTAACGGACGGATTCAGGACGGCAACGTGATGACAAGGCGTATCGAAAAAACGGCAGAGGAAGCCGGCATCGACATTTCCGGCGAAACAAGTTACAGCGGTTTGTTTGTTAAATTCCGTCAGTTGCTTGCACAGAACAGCGAAGCATTAAGGCGGCGGGAAGAGATTGTGAAGAAAATCAGGACGCAACTTCGTCCGATGCGCAAACAAGTGAGCGGTGCATTACAAAGAGCGGGACAAACGCTGCGTGATTTACTTCGGCAATTCAACGTCAAAACGCCCGATGAATTGAAATCTTTGCATCGGCGGCATAAGGAATACCGCGCACTGCTGCAACAGAAACAAAATGTTCAGCAGGAACTGGATGCCGCTATCGGCGGGTTTTGTGATGAGTCGGAAATTGAGGCAATTTTGTTACGTTATGAAAAGGAATTACTCAAAGAGAAAGAGACAGCAGGCGGTCTGCCAAGCGGTGTAAAGCCGGAGTATTCTGTGTCAGACGCGGTTCAGACTTTGTTAGAAAACGCTCTCCGCAACATTGAGTCGCTTTCGGCGAAACTGCACGAGGAATTGGAAACACGCGGACAGTTAACGGAACAAATGCGGCAAATTGCCGAAGATAAGTCGGTTATCCGCAAACAGCGGGAACGGGCAATTTTAGACGAAAAAATCCGGCAGGCGGTCCGGGAATGGCAGGTGTATGCGGTGTGTACCCGAATGTTGGACGAGATACGGGCAAGTTATGAGCGGGACAGGCAGCCGCGGACATTGGCAGAGGCTTCAGAGTTGTTGAAGCGGCTGACTGTCGGCAGATATCAGCGGATTTGGACACCGCTCGGCGAGGAGACGCTGCTGCTTGATGATGCGGACGGACGGACGTTTGATGTGGTGCAGCTTTCACGGGGAACACGGGAACAATTATTTATTACTCTGCGGCTGGCGTTGGCTTCTGAATTTGCCCGGCATGGTTCGATATTACCGCTGATACTTGATGATGTACTGGTCAACTTTGATTCGTATCGGGCTTTGGAGGCGGCGAAGTTGCTTTTGGAGGTTGCAGAGACGGGCAGGCAGATACTCCTTTTTACGTGCCACGAGCATATTTGCCGGATATTTCAGCGTTTGGATGTGCCGGTGCGGATACTGCCTGCTACGAGTGATGCGGAAAAGACTATACGGGTTCTTCTTCCGCTTTCAGTGTTGAAGCGGCGGCGGATGCGGCGTTTGCGGCAGGAGAAACGGCTGCATCGGGAACAAGAGGAAGAGCGTTTGCGAGCGGAGTTAGCGGAGCGGGAGGAGTCGATTCGTTTGGATGCGGTGCGTAAGGCGGAGGTTCAGCGGCTTGTCGTTCAAATGCAGCAGCAGGCGACGGCAGAGAAAGCCGTTGAAGCCGAACGGGACAAACGGAATTGACAGAAAAATTTGAAAGGGAACGGGGAATAAAGGTATTTGTATCTGCCGAATGCTGCCCGTTAGTATTTTAATTCGCCAATACCTTGTTTGCACTGTCATTTGTTCTCTTCCCTCCGCTGGAAATCCGGTTGACATTTTATGCTGCCGGCTCCTGTCTTAGAGTAAGTCTTTAAACTTGTAAGTATTTTGTTTCCCAATAGTTTCATCATCTTTTTAATCATAACGATACGGATTATTGCGGCACCGGAATGAGGTTTTCGTTCGTCATTTTTGCTGTGTCTTCGATATTTGAGGAGACCTGCAAACGTTCGCTCAACATCCAGCGTTTCGGCAAAATTACTCCGAACTTCTTTCTGACCCACTC
>JAITOZ010000239.1 GCA_031289675.1 Planctomycetaceae bacterium | reverse complement strand
TATGAAACCGACACGCCGTCAATTTGGTAAAGTCCTTGCCGCCGCTGCGGGCTGTTGTTTTATTCCGCACACCGCTTTTGGTGCAAACGAATCGGTGAATATCGCCGTCATCGGTCTCGGCTTGCGAGGCTCGCATATTGCTAACACGGTCAAAGGCGTTGCCGGTGCAAAACTTGTTGCGGTCTGCGATATTGTGCAGCCGCGTATTGCAGACTTTGTCAACAGACAAAAAGGGGCAATCACTGCCGAACAAGGTTTTACCGACTTCCGCAAGATGATTGAGACAGTCAAGCCGGACGGCGTGTGTGTGCAATCCGCAACGCATCAGCGTGCTTGGATTACCGCACACGCAATGCTGCTCGGCTGTCATACGTACATTGAAAAACCGATGGCGTTGACGATTACCGAAGGACGGTATCTCGTCAATCTTGCACGGAAGACGAAACGGATTACGCAAGTCGGCACGCAGCAGCGTTCGATGCCTTTGCCGGTTTGGGCTTGTCAACAAATCGCAGCAGGGGCTATCGGGAAGGTAAAACTTGTCGAAGCCCCGAATTTTGTCGGACCGACGGTTTGGATTGACAAACCGGGCGAACCGTACTCCGATGGTTTTGACGAGCAGGTTTGGGATATATGGCAAAACCAAGCCCCCGTCCGTCCGTTCCGTAAGGAAATTGTCGGACAGGATACCCGCTGGGGACTCTGGCGTGACTATGACGGCGGCGGATTGAGTTTCGGCGTAACCGGCTGGGGCGCACATTCTTACGACCAAATCAACGCTGCAATCGGGGCAAACAATACCGGACCGGCGGAAATCGTTTTAGAAGAACCGGTATCAATTCAAACCATCCAGCGTTTCAATAACTACACCGGACCGCGGGCAAAAGTGACAATGCGGTTTGCGGACGGCATTGAAGTTCGGATGCACCAAGAACCCGACCGCGGACCGGGTTTGGGCTGTGTTGTTACCGGCGAAAAAGGCAAGTTTGAAATCAATCGGGCGAAAATTGTTTCCAATCCGCTTTCCATTGTTGAAAACAAGCCGAAAGAAGTACAAAATTGGGGAGCGGATGCCGCTTGTCATCTCTTGAACTGGGTCGAATGTATCAAGAGCGGCAAACTTGCAAACGCCGATATTGAAATCGGACAGCGGGGACATACGCTTTGCGAATTGGTGAATATCGTCCGTGCAACGGCGGAGGTCGGCAAGGTTATCGGTTGGGACTCTGTCAAAGAACGATTCACAAACAACGACAAGGGCAATGAAATGTTAAGCCGTCCAAGACGCAAGGGATACGAATTGCCGAATGGATAGGTGCTTATTATACATAGGGTTAGAGTAAATATCTAACTCCTAAACTTGTCAAGCCCCTACTTTACTATAACAACTGACTGCAACAAATGAAAATCGGTATTATCACCCGCTGGTGTTCCTTCAATTACGGTTCTAACCTGCAACTGTTCGCCTTGTCGCAATTCCTCAAAGATGCCGGTCATTCGCCGTTTCTCATCCGCTATTACCGCGGCGATTTTATTCATTCGCTCGTTCCGAATCAGGTCTATGGCAACGATACGGTCCCGTTTATGCAATATTTGGGAACGCTTTTTTGCCTGCCGATGGAATTTTATATCCGGCAAATCGGCAACTTTACTGACCAGTATTTCGATGTGTCGCCCCGTATCTATCAGAGCGGCACGGAACTGTGCGATGCCCCGCCCGATGCCGATGCATATATTACCGGCAGCGACCAGGTCTGGAACTTCTGGTCGCAGCCGGTCGAGTCCGTGAAAAACGGCGATGCGCAAGCAATGTTTTTGCTCTTTGGGAAGCCGGACGTAAAACGTCTTTCTTTTGCGGCAAGTTTCGGCAACCAGACCTTGGACAATGGCTATAAAGAGTTGTTCACCGATGCGTTGAGCCGATTGGATTACGTTTCGCTTAGGGAGAAAGCCGCGTGCGAACTGGTCAAACAATGCGGTGTCGAAAATCCCGATTGGGTTCCCGACCCGACTTTGCTGCTGCCGGCAAAAACATATCGCCGATTATTGCCGGACGATAAAAAGGAGGAGCGTCCGGACAAACCGTATATTTTGCTGTATCTGCTCAATCAGAATCCGGCGGCAATCGAGCGGATTCAAAAAATTGCCGAACAGCGGAATACGGCATTGAAAATCGTTGGGGCAAATTTGGCGTATTCGTTATCGATTCCGGGCATAACGGTTTCGGCGACGGTTCCGCAATTTGTGCATTTGATTGCCAATGCTGATTATGTTTTTACTGATTCTTTTCACGGGACGGCTTTTTCGTTGATTTTTAATCGGCAATTTGCCAATTTGCCGTCTCCGCGCCGCAGTAAATCGGACACTCGGTTTCAGTCCATTTTTGAACGTTTGGGTGTTGAAACCCGCACGCTGGATGACACGTTTGTCTTGCCGCCGGAGTTGGATTACGTTCCGATTAACAAGAATTTTGACAACGTCTATGCGCAATACAGTCCCCAATGGTTCAATGAAAAGTTACGCTAACCCGTTTCTTTTGCTTGCGGACAAAACTTTTTACTTGCGAAAAACTATTTTCGAGCGGATTATCATCAAGACTGTAAGGCGGTAAAATTTGCTGATCCCTTCCAGCATCAATGTAATACCATTTGCATCCTGTACCAACTCCACCTTATGACCCTTGTCAAACAATTTGCCGAACGAAAAGTCTTGCCGTCTTTTGATTCCAGTGCAGTGTATCCGTCCACAGTAACTGGTTAATGCCGTACTTCATTTGAAATATCCTTTTGAATGGGGAATAAGTGTACGCCGGTGTAGTCTATCCGATCGCCGGACATAAGTCAACAGTAATCCCTTCAGTTCCAAACCGCCTGCAAGTTTTTTCCTATCGACACCGGGTTGCCGTTGCCCCGTTGATAATATCAGGGAAGCAAGCAAAGGAAAGTATCCGTACCGATTGCCGTATTGGGTTTTGTCTTCGTAATCCCCGCCTGTGGTGGCATTTTCACGCTCTTACTCCCGCCGTCTCTGTTTTATGGTATAATGCCGTAACTCCCCTCCCTTCCCCCCAAAAAACTTCAATGGCGGAACAGCATTTGAGCGGTTTAGACTATAAAGGTTTAGATTACAGATTAGCCCAAGGCGAACGCGGCGGACTCTACAACCCGAAAGAAGAACACGATGCCTGCGGTATCGGTATGACTGCCGATATTCAGGGACGCAAATCCCACAGCATCGTTAAAGACGGCTGCATTATTCTCAACAATCTCACCCACCGCGGTGCCGTCGGAAGCGACCCTGAAACCGGAGACGGTGCCGGTATTCTGCTTCAAATACCTGATAAGTTTTTTCGCCAACGGAACAGCGAAATCGGTAAAGCCCTGCCGGACGAAGGTCAATACGCCGTCGGACAAGTCTTTCTGCCGAAAAACGGCGATGCCGAAAAGATTTTTGCCGTCTTGGAACAAATATTTCAAGAAAATAATTTTGATATTCTCGGTGTCCGCAATGTTCCCACACATCCCGAAACCGTTGGCGTTACCGCAAGGCTACTCTGTCCCGAAGTCCGGCAGATTTTTGTCAAACCCGCCGGAACGCCGTTCGCTGACGAAATGGACTTTGAACGGAAACTCTACATCGTCCGCCGTCTTGCCGAAAAAGCCGTCAGAGCCGCTTCATACGAAGGCAAGAACGAATTTTACATCAATTCGCTTTCCTGCCGGACGCTTGTTTATAAAGGAATGATGATTGCCGAACAGTTGACAAAATTCTATCCCGACCTTCTTGCAGAGGATATGGAATCGGCAATCGCCGTTGTGCATCAGCGGTACAGTACCAATACGTTCCCGAATTGGACGCTGGCGCAGCCGTTCCGTTTACTTTGTCATAACGGCGAAATCAATACGATACGCGGCAATGTAGACCGGCGGTGTGTTGCGGAAGAAATCCTCAACGGATTAGCGCATCGCGGCGAAACGGTGTGGGGGGAATACATCGAAAAGATACTGCCGATTTTCAACAATCCCGATGACAGCGACTCGGCTCTCTTCGACAATATGTTTGAATTGCTTGCTCTGTCGGGACGCAGTTTGGCGCACTCGATTTTGATGATGATTCCAGAGGCTTGGGGTGAAAAATATGCACTTGGTAAAGACCAGCGGGGCTTCTTTGAATATCACGCCGCTTTTATGGAGCCGTGGGACGGACCGGCAGCGATGGCGTTTAGCGATGGCCGCGTTGCGGGCAGTATCGTTGACCGCAACGGCTTGCGTCCGGCTCGCTATGCCGTTACAAAAGACGGACGCTTCGTTTTGTCTTCCGAAGCCGGTGTTTTACCGTTAGACCCGGCAGAAGTTGTCCGCAAAGGCTGTGTTTCGCCGGGTAAAATGATTCTTGTCGATACCGTACAGCAGCGGATTATCGACAACGATGAAATTAAGGCAAAGATTACCCGAAGCCGACCGTACCGCCGCTGGGTCGATGCAAACAAGGTCGAACTTTTACGCAGCGGTGCCGTTGACGAAATGCCGCGGGACAAGGCAGAACTCTATCACGCACAGCGGGATGCCGGTTATACACGGGAAGAACTTGACTTGATTATCAAGCCGATGTTTGAAACGGGAAGTGAAGCGATTGGGGCAATGGGTTTCGATGTGCCGCTGGCGGTGCTTTCTGAAAAACCGCAACTGCTCTTCGATTATTTCAAACAGCGTTTCGCACAAGTTACCAATCCGCCGATAGATCCTATCCGGGAAAAATTGCTGATGAGTCTGACTTCGTTCATCGGACCTGCCGGTTCGCAGTTGACGGAGTTTCCCTCACACGCACACCGTTTGAAAATCAAAACGCCGATACTGACTCCGCTGGATTTGAAACAGATATTTCAACTTCACGAATCCAACATCAAAGCCGTCCGGCTTGATACGACATTTCATGTTTTAACTCCGCAAGGGATGCAGCGGGCTTTGGAACGTCTGTGTGCAGATGCTGAAGCGGCAATACAGCACGGAGCAGGTATTTTGGTATTGAGCGATAAGAATCTCGGCAGCAGCCGGGCAGCAGTACCGGCGTTGCTTGTTGCCGGCGGTGTCGGACGGTTTTTGATGAACAAAGGTTTGCGGGGCAAAGCCGGCATTATTTTAGAATCTGCCGAACCGCGCCAAGTGCATCATTTTGCGATGCTTATTACGATGGGACTCGATGCCGTTTGTCCGTATTTGGCGATGGAGACGATAGCCGATGCATTACAAAAAGGCGGCAGCAGCATAGGAATTCAGGAAGCCGTTAATAATTATATTTCAGCAATCGACAAAGGCTTGCTGAAAATTTTCAGCAAGATGGGCATCAGTACGATTCGTTCGTACCGGCATACATTGTCTTGCGAAGCCGTCGGGTTAAACAAAGAATTCGTTGAGACATTTTTTGGACCGATACCGTCGCGCATCGGCGGACTCGGTTTCAATGAAATTGCACAGGAAACGATAATGCGGCATAATGACGCTTACGAAACCAAGCGGGGTGCGTTGGACATTTTGGAACCGGGAGGCGAATTTCGCAACCGCCGCAGCGGTCCGAAACATCTTTGGAATACGGATTCGATTACGCTGCTGCAATATGCCGTCCGCAACAACGATAAGAAAAATTATGAGACTTTTAAGAATCTGATTAACAATCAGGATACGCAAAATTGTACGCTCCGCTCTTTAATGGATTTCAAAACGAAGGGCATTAAAACGGTGCCGCTTGATGAAGTGGAACCGGCAGACGAATTGGTCAAACGTTTTTTGACCGGTGCGATGAGTTTCGGTGCATTAAGCCGTGAAGTACACGAAACAATGGCTGCGGCAATGAACCGCATCGGCAGTATGTCGAACAGCGGCGAAGGCGGTGAAGATAACGGACGTTACAGTATCAAAGACGGTATCAACCGCTGCAGCGCAACGAAACAGATTGCATCGGGACGTTTCGGCGTAACCATCGAGTACCTTGCCAATGCCAAAGACCTGCAAATTAAAATGGCACAAGGGGCTAAACCGGGAGAAGGCGGACATTTGCCCGGACATAAAGTCAACGAAGAAATCGGCAGAATACGCAATAGCACACCGGGAGTGAGTTTGATTAGTCCGCCTCCGCACCACGACATTTATTCGATAGAAGATTTAGCGCAACTGATTTTCGACTTGAAAAATGCCAATCCCGATGCGCGCGTCAGTGTCAAGTTGGTGAGTATTTGCGGTGTCGGGACAATCGCCGCCGGTGTTGCTAAAGGCAAGTCCGATATGATATTGATTAGCGGATATGACGGCGGAACCGGTGCCAGCCCGTTGAGCAGCATTAAAAATGCAGGCGTTCCCTGGGAACTTGGACTCTCGGAAACACAGCAGACGTTGGTACGCAACGACCTGCGGGGACGTGTTCGGATTCAAACAGACGGTCAAATGCGGACAGGAAGGGATGTTGCGGTCGGAGCGATGCTTGGTGCAGAGGAATTCGGTTTCGGGACGGCAGCATTGGTTGCATTAGGCTGCGTTCTGATGCGGCGGTGTAATGCGAACATCTGTCCGGTCGGTATTGCCACGCAGGATGTCCGGCTGCGGCAGAAGTTTGAAGGTGCGCCGGAACATCTCATCAATTATTTCCGGTTCGTTGCGGATGAACTGCGGCAGATAATGTCGCAACTCGGCTTCCGCAAGTTTGAAGAAATGATTGGACGCAGTGATTTATTGATACAAAAACCCTGCACTGGCAACTGGAAAGCCAAAACGCTGGACTTGTCGGCAATTTTTGTACAGCCGGAAGTACCGAAAACGGTCGCGGTACACTACAAGAAAAAGCAAACGCTCGACGGTGTAACTCCGCTGATGAAACAGATTGTCGAAGATACCAGAGAGTCAGTCGGGAATAAAAAGCCGTTTGCGAAAAAATACAAAATTGCAAACCTTGACCGGACGGTCGGGGCGGCAATTTCGTATCATATTGCTAAGAAATACGGTATCGAAGGTTTGCCGGAAGACACGATACGTTTGACGTTTGAAGGCACAGCAGGACAGAGTTTCGGAGCGTTCACGGCGGCGGGAATAACGTTACATTTAATCGGCGAGGCAAACGATTATGTCGGCAAGGGATTGTCCGGCGGTAAGTTGATATTGCAGGCACCGCCTGCATCGCCGTTCCGCGCAGCGGAGAATGTGATAGCCGGCAAGACGTTGTTTTACGGAGCAACAGGAGGCGAGGCGTACATTAACGGACGGGTGGGTGAGCGGTTCTGTGTGCGTAACAGCGGGGCGGTAGTCGTTGCCGAAGGTGTCGGCGACCACGGCTGCGAATATATGACGGGCGGCTGCGCGGCGGTACTAGGACCGACAGGAGTTAATTTTGCCGCCGGTATGTCGGGAGGAATTGCTTACGTTTATGACCCTGACCAGACGTTTGATTTGCGCTGCAATTTGGAGATGGTGGATTTGGAGCCGATGTTTTTGGACTCGGATATTTCCAAGTTGCGGGGAATGATTCAAAAGCATTTCGACTATACGGAAAGTACAAAGGCGAAGGAGTTGTTAGACAACTGGGAGCGGACAAAGAACTTGTTCGTAAAGGTGATTCCGATGGAGTACCGCGCTGCTCTGGGTTTGACGAATCCTGTCGATTTACAGTCCCGCAAAACTTCGGAACAACAGGTGTTTCAAGCGTGATGTTTTTGTTTTCGTTTTAACTTGTCAAGCCGTTCAAAAGGGACTATAATTTTTGAAACGTTAACCCCGTCAAAAAGAGACTAAAAGATGAAACACATTACCGCTGCATTGATTTTACTCTTGTCCGCTGCCGTTGCGGCAGCCGAAGACCCGAAACCGTTCGCCGGCGGGTCCGGAACGTTTACGAAACTCGTCTGGGCGGATGAATTTGATTACACCGGATTACCGAATCCTGAAAAATGGAGTTACGAAGAAGGCTATTGCCGAAATCAGGAATTACAGTATTACACCAAAGAACGGCTCGAAAATGCCGAAGTCAAAGACGGCAACCTCGTCATCACTGCCCGCAACGAACAGTTCAAAGTTGATGTCAAAGGCTTTGAAAAAGGCATCAGTGCGATTTCTTCGGCAAGTTTGCACACGCGGGGTAAAGGTTTTTGGGACAGCGGACGCATCGAAGTCCGGGCAAAACTGCCGCTGTGTTTAGGCACGTGGCCCGCCGTTTGGATGATGCCCAACGACAATCGGGGTAAAGGCTGGCCTCACTGCGGCGAAATCGACATTATGGAACACGTCGGCTGGTCGCCGGACACTGTTCACATTACCGTGCATACCAGCGCAAGCAAAAAGGGACCGCCGTACAGCGGAACGACAACGAAATGCACCACGGTAAATACCGAGTATCACGTTTACGCCGTCGAATGGTTTAAGGACAGAATGGACTTTTACTTCGACGACCAAAAGAAGTACACGTACAGCAATGAAGGAATCGGCGATGAGCAGTATCCGTATGACAAGCCGTTTTATTTGATACTGAATCTGGCGTTCGGCGGTGCCTGGGGCGATGACAGAGGCATAGACCAGAGTAAACTGCCGCAGTCCTATTACATTGACTACGTGCGGGTTTGGCAGGAAAAATAAGGGACTGGTCTTGACCGCAACGGAGGAAAAACGCATAATCCGGTTATGCAGTTGCACGAACAAACCCGGCGGTTCCTTGCGCTCGGCACTTTTTATCTGCTCGGACCGATGTTGACTCTCGCTGTTATCGGTGCTGTCGTTCTGCGCAAACTGCCCGACAATGCCCGCCGCTTTGAGTATGCCCTGTCCGCTCAAACCGGTCTGCACTGGTCTATCGATTCTCTCGAATACCGTTCGCCTAACACTGTCCGGCTCTGCCGTGTCCAACTTTACGACAACGATAACACGGTATTTATCGCCCCGCAAATTGACATCGGCTATGTTACCGGCGGTAAATTAGATGAACGTTTTCCGGGCGTTGTACTGAACCGCCGCATCAAAGAGTCCGCAGCAAAAAAACAAGGCTTTTTACCGAATTTCTTGCAGGGTTTTGCCGGTATTTTTCCGTCCTTTGAACCGGAGAGCGGTTATTGGCAAATCAATCTCGATGCGGCTCTTATCAAACTCGATGCTTATTCCGGCGAAACTTCTGCCGCTGCCGTTCAGCAGGTACTGCATAAAATTGTCAGCCGCTTTGAGTTTATCGCCGAAACACCGGTACAGATTTCTGTCGAAAAACTCGCTGCGGTGAGCGGATATTCGGCAGCAAAAAAGGGCGAAAAGTATGACACGTTCCGTTTCGTGCAAGGCAGCATTTACCGGACAAACGATTCCTGCCGCAGTGCCTGGACGTTTCAAATCAAAGGCATTTCGGAAACAGAAACAGCGCAGTTATCGTTTGTCCGTCCGTTGACCGGCGGTCAACTTGAGATAACATTTCAAAGCGGCAAACAACAGGTGCCGTGCGGTTTAGCCGCCGTGTTTTGTTCGTCATTCACACCGTTCAGCGGCGGAAAATTCAGCGGCAATTTGACGCTCAATGCTGACGGCATAAATCCCCGCAGCGCAACGCTTCGTCTCGATAATGTAACGCTGCAAAACTTTGACCTAACTCCGCTGGTGAAACCCTATACCCGCTTTGCGATTACCGGTACGGTTGCAGATTTGACGATAAAGCACGCCGTATTCGGTGCTTCTCAATTTACCGCAGAAGGCTGCGTTAAAATTGCATCGGGTTCGCTTGATGCGGCGTTATTTAACCGGATAGTCGATAATTTCCGTTTGACGGTTGCACCGTCCACGATTGTCGAATCGCTTCAGCAATCGATACCTTTTACGGCTTGTGCGGTACATTTTCGATTGCAGCCGGACGGGGCGGTTTTTTGGGCGGACGAACTTTGGCGGGACGCTTTTATGTACACGGAAGACAAGAGCGAAATGATAATGACAGTGTATATGCCGGCGGGCAACAAGCGGCAGGCGGTTTCGTATCAGGCAGTATTATCGATATTCGCACCAGACGCTGCGCCGGTCGTTCCGCTCACTCCCGGTCTGCAAAAGATTTTTTCTGTGATACCCGCACATTAGTGTGTGTTGCGCTCATTTTCCGGCAAAATTCCGTGTTTTTGGCATTTCGCCCCCAACGAGACGAAAAGCATTCATCAAGCGAAAACGGAACAAGTATCACAAAGCGTCTATCAAGGCAGCCAATCCAATGCCGGTACGGTAAAACGGGAGTCCGCATCCTGCGGTAAGACAAAATCCTGCGGCAGATATTTCGGCAGCGGCTTGTCAAGCGAAGCCGGAGAAAGAACAAAATTCGACGATGCCGTGCCGGTAATTTCTTTTTCCCTATCGCCTCTTTCTTCCTCTTTGACAAACGGCTGTATCACAAACAGATGTTCCGCCTGTAACTTTACGTTGGGATTATCCGCAGGCAGCACCAGCGGTTTCGCAACGGCAAGAAGTGAATCGCTCATCCGCAAGACAACATTTTGTGACGCAGTGTTTTGCAGCACAACCGCCTCGCCGCAGAGTAAAGAATTCGATACGCTTATCCGCACGCTGCCGGTGCTGTGTTCTGCTATTTTCTCTCTAAAGATTACCGGTTCACCGTATTCCGATAAATCCCGGCAATGAAAAAATGCTGCATTATCGTGAAACGCCGAAAAGTCCGACGATGCCGTATTGACAACGGTCAACGAGCATTGTGTAAAAATCAATTCTGTATCGCCGGCAATATGACTGTTCACATCAAAGAGAGACCAATACGGTGCCGATATACTCGGGCGGACGCGTATCGTCAAACCGATCCCTTTGAATTCCCCCTTGCCGCCGTTGACCGTGATAAAACTTAAATGATGACGGATATGTTGTACATCATTCGCTTCAAATTCGATGACCGGAAAATAACCGCTGGCAGCCGAAAACCGGCTGCGTCTGTTATTGAATACAATAGGTTCGGCTGTCTTTTGTGTTCCATTCCACCGCAAGACAAACTCCGTATTCTCATTCCCGCCGGTATTAAGCAGGGCTTCGGCAAGAGTTGTAAAAGAACCAGCCGTTTCTCCCGACGGGTCAATGACGCAAACGGAATTGCCGCTTGCTGCTTGCTCTGCCGATAGAACACGCGGTATATCTAAAACACTCAACCGGTGCGCAACTTGTTTTGCCTTCACAAGAGACCTGGCAGAAGACACAGCGGGAGATGCAAATGCCGGATGTAATTGATAACCGGCGTGCTGTGTTCCTAATTCAGCAGTATATTTTGACGGCGGCATCGGTGATAAGGCAACGGCAAAACCGGTTCGCTTCGCTTGGTCGGACGGTCTGTCTAAAATGATTGCCGATTCGCCGGCCGGTCTCAGTATAATCGTCTCCGTTGACGGCAGCGGCTGGCCGGTCGCAGTATCCGGCATCTTCGGCAGCGGCAAAGTCAGTTCTGAAAACAACGTCATCAAAATGAAACCGCAAAGCAGGAGAGCAACGGACGTAATCCACGGCAGATGCTGCTGCAAAAACTTCCGCCGCAGAGACAGCGGCTGCGGCGAAATAAAGTGTCCTTTGCCGGTCGTCTGCAATCCCAGATTTTTCGCTGCCGTTATCAACGCTTTGATTAAGACTGCCGGTGCTTGAAAACGCTGCGCAGGGTCTTTTGCCATCATCTGTTGAATCAACAAGGCAATTTCGGCAGGCACGTTCGGCTGGAAAGAACGAATATCCGGCGGAGTATCGCCCTGATGCTGCAATAATTTTTGTAACGCCGTACCTTCAGGAAACGGCGGTCTTGCCGCAAGCATAAAGAAAAAAGTACAGCCGAGTGAATAGATATCGCTGCGGCTGTCTGCCTTACGCGGGTCGCGAGCCTGTTCCGGCGCAATATAATCGAACGTTCCTAATGTCGTACCGCTGGCGGTCAAATCGTTTTGTTCTTCGGACGGGTCAAGAAGCCGCGCAAGTCCCATATCAATCAACTTGATTTTCCCATACGGCGTAACCAGTATGTTAGAGGGTTTCACATCGCGATGAATAACCCCGTGTTCAGCTGCGTGTGCCAAAGCGAGTGCAACCTGTACGATATAATTTAACGCCAGCGGCAGCGGCAACCCCTCGTGTTCCTCTGTCAGTTGTTTGATATTCGTTCCTTCAATGTACTCGAAGGCAATAAACGGCAAACCGCTCTCATCACCGGCAAAATACACCTGGGCAATATTTTCGTGATTCAGCCGTGCTGCCGATTTGGCTTCATTGATAAACCGGGCGGCGATGCTCGGATTACCGGAACGTTGGGGAGGCAAAGTTTTAACGGCAACCTTCCGGTCAAGAGATGTATCGGTGGCGAGATAAACCTTTCCCATTCCGCCGCCGCCGATGTAATCATCAATGATAAAATGTCCGAGTTTCATCCCTATCGGCAGGGTTTCGCCGGACTCCGCAGGACGTTCATGCGGCTGAATGAACGGCATCGTTGCCGAAGCAAAAGAAGATAACTCCTTCGCCGAAACCTCTTCAGGGACGATTTGCGTAGAGCCTTTTTGATGCGGATGGTCAACGGACATTGATATTGTGATTCCGGTTTGAGATTGTTCTTCGCGGCATCAGGTCGAATGACTTCCGCTTCCTGCTAATCTATTTTACAATTTCAAAAAAGGACACAGTACATCACAGTACCTCGTCATTCGCATTGCGGCAAACGCGGAAACCGATGACGGCTGCTGCCGTGTCCGGTACACTGCTGTTACGGTAAGCACAGCGGGTCGCTTCCGCTCCGAACTGCCACGCTCCGCCACGCAATACCTTCGATGTGCCTTCTGCCGGTCCCGGAGGATTTTCTTCCTCTTCAGGACACTGCAAGTAAAAAAACTCTTCGTACCAATCATGACACCATTCCATCACGTTGCCGTGCATATCGTACAAACCCCACGAATTCGGCTTCTTGCCGCCGACCGGATGCGTTTCCATTGACGAATTATCAAAGTACCAAGCGTATGTGTCCACATCGAAAACCTGGTCGCCGAAACTCCACGGCGTAATACTGCCTGCCCGGCAAGCGTGCTCCCACTCCGCCTCCGTCGGCAGCCGATAACCGTCTCCGCCGAGAATCGTTACCTCGGCTTTTTCGATAGAACCATTTGCCCTGCGTTTGACCGATTTCAAATCGTAAAACGGAGAAAACGATTCCAACGCACCCATCTTGTTACAAAACTCAACAGCCGAATACCACGTAACACTATCGGCTGGACAATTTTCATTTTCCACCGATGTACTCGGATTGAATTCCATTAATTCAAAAAACTCCTTTTGCGTTACCTGATAAACGCCGATGAACAAGTTATGCGGAATCACAACCCGATGCTGCGGGTGTTCGTTGTTCCGAAGATATTCATCGGAATCGTGCGACCCCATATAAAATTTTCCGCCGGGTATCCGCCGGAATTTCATTCCTTTCGTTGAAGTGATTGTCGTCAGTTTTTCGATTTTCTTTTGCAGATTCTGCGCTTCGGGGTCATTTGCTTTCAATTCCAAATACCGCTGCACACAAGACAACAGTTGGCTGTACTGCTTTGTCGAAAGTGCATTACGAATTTCTTTGACCAGCGAATCGACTTCTTTCATCGTTTCACCGGCTTCGTTGTAAAGTTGACGCAGCGGGTCATCGAGTAACGGATGCGGCACTTGGTCGAGAATCTGCTGAACCCGGTCATATTTTTGCGATTTCATTGCCGCCGCTGCCTGCACCCGAATTGAGTCCACATAGACCTTGATGTCTTTACGTTCTTTTTGAATCAGCAATGCCATTTTTTTTGCCCACTCCTTGAACGCTAAAAAATCAGGATGGCTGACCGTGGACATATATTTTAAGAGCGGCAGCGTTTTTTCGTGTCCGTAGGATTCTCTGAATTTCAGAATCATCTGTTTTTGCGTGTTCAGCGTTGCATAGAGTTTTTGTTTCAATGCAGCGAGGTCGCCGCCGCAAGACCGGCACGTTTTCACCCAGAAAAGATTGAGAGCCTGACAATTCAGGCACGGTTCGAGATAGGACCGCCCGCATTGCGGACAGACCCGATTGGCGGCAGTTGCCTGCACCGGTATCCGGCACTGCGGACACACCGCACCTTCCGGCAGAGAGTCAGTCTGCGGCAACGTGCTGTCACTGTTGACAGTATTATTCGTAACATTATTGTTAGTTGCAGAAGTATTAGCGGCATTGTCTGCGGCAAACACACTCGCCCGTGTAACCTTTTCGATTCTATCCAAGCCGCTGCGGAACTCTGCAATGCTTGCCGGCGGATTCTGCCGGGTCTCGGCAACAAAAAGCCGGCACGCCTCCGGTATCTGTTCATCGCTGATACTATCGGGCATCTGACCGGTCAAAAGAAACGCCAACAGTTGGGCAAGGCTTTTGACATCATTGGACCAAATGCCGTCAGGGCTGCGGAATCCGCCGAAGTCAGCATCAACGGCAACGGCACCGCCGCCCGCTTCAAATATATTCGACGGCTTCAGATTCCGATGCGTCAAGCCTTTGCTGTGCAGTTGTGCAATGAAATTCGCCAGTGCCGTAATTTTTTTTACGGCAGCGTTTTCTTTGTATATTTTGGATTCTGCCCAAGATTGACCGGCAACAAATTCCCGTGTGTACCAAAATCCGTTCTCATCCTGACCGTTAAGCGTTACGGCAGGCAAAGCCGCACCGTCGGAACGTAATTGTTCCCAGACGGCTACCTCATTTTGAAACGTATCTGCCTTATTGGTACAGGAAGTTTTGATGCTTTTGAGTACCAGTTTTTTCTTTTTGCTCCGGTCAAATGCTTCCCAAGTTTCACCGTAATCGACTTCACCGATTTTGCTCTCACCAATCTTGTTCTTCAGCGTAATGTTTTCGGGAACGGCGGCGGTCATAGTTCGTTATTAAATCGTCTGCGTCAAAACACCCAGTATATTGATTTCCGGTACATCTGTCAATTACGTCAGGGATTTTATACCGACAGCGGTTAAAAATCAGACAGAAAAAGACCGCAGCGGACAAATTGCTGAATGAATTTCGTCCGTCAAACCATAGAGCGGACATATCAAACCGTCTATTGGGTCTATACTTTACGCGTTTAGGAATTAATCATTTTCAAACAGGTGGAAATTCGGCATCATTAAGGACTTCATTGCATTCCGGCTTCCTTATGCACTCTGCGGGTACTATTCGCAAAAACCTCACATATACATTCTTTAATTGTTTTTCTATTGTTCATCTGCGTAGTAAAAAAAGAGTAAAATACCGCCAAGTATTTCACTCTGAAAAAGGCTATCAGAAATAAGGATAGGAATAGGGAACCAAATCTGCAATAGATTTATTAGGTACTAACGGCAAACCGCAGGGATAAGGATATGGACAATGATACCTACGGTGGCACTCTCCTTCATATTCTGTCTCCAGATAACGCTCACAGAGTCCAGATACGGTATAGCCGTTCTCCACAGCCTTGTATCGTTCCTTTCTCATTTCTTCTAGCCGCAAAAGACATTTGTGCGATTCGAAGCAATACGCCTCATAATATTCTCTATCTTCTATATCAGCACGTACCTTATCGCTGGCAATTTGTTCCTTCTGTTCCTGCGTGAGTTTGCTGTAGCGAATTCTCTCGCACCTTCTCTCACGCCAACCTCTAATCTCTTCGCACAACACCTGCGGCGCAAGCGGTACAAGCGTCACCATTAGGTATGTCCACACACCTATGAAAAATAGGGCTATCCGCGGATAAGCCAACGCACATTCCAGTGCATTCCATACCGCCGACTTCTTTCTCTTGGTTTTCATCGTAGTCTCCTCTGGTTGTGAAAAGACACAGTGTCCTTTCCACGAGAATATAACGCACTTCCGGTCAGATTTTGCCTTGAGCCGGAAGGAAGTCAAGAGAATAGAATTTAGACCGGTTTCCGGCAGACAAGGAGTATCTCTTTAGCCGCCTTATCGTATCTGTCCTCTATCGGACTTTCCTATCTGCCAAACAACGATAGTTCAACATCAAAGCCTGCCTGACGGCACATCTGCTCTATTTCTTCCTTGGTAAAACGTCTGTCTCTTACAATCATTTCAACCGGCAATTCTCCATTATGACTAAACCGCTCTTTGCGATAGACAATTCTTGAAGACGTATCAACAAAATAGTACTACTCCATCAATTCTAAATTTATGTAGTTACTGCCGTTATTTTTTCAAGGAGTTATAATGTTTTTGTTGTTTGATTTTTGATTGTACTTATTTTTGTTACACGGAGGTTTCTATGGTTGAAAAATATAAAGTCACGCTCACCGGCGAAGAACGGCAATTCTTGTACGATATTGTTTCGATATTGTCTCCAAAGGCAAACATAACGCCTATAAAGTGAAGCACGCCGACATTTTGCCTGCTGTTGATACTGCCAACGGTAAAACCAAAGACAGCGATGAAAAACATTGCGAAACAGTTTTACTGTCACATCAACACAGTCTATAACGTCAAACAATGCTTCGTTGAACAAGGCTTCGACTCTGCACTGAATCGCAAACAACGTGAGACACCCGGCATTATGGCGTTATGATTATCAATATATTCGTAACGGCACGACGGCAAACTTTATGTTTTTTCAAGCGTTGTAGAATTGGCGGCGTGTGTCGGTTCGAGACTGTCGGACAAAGAAGGATTGGGCGGAGGAGATAGAGATTAGTGTATTACAGCGTCAATGTTTGAATCGACGAATTGGTAATATTGAGGAGTACCGCAAAGAAGTACAAGCGTGGCAGGATGCTCGCAACAACTCCGGCGAAGCAATGGATTGGCAATTCAAAACAGAAAACGCCAGAATAAAACTAAAACATATCTATCCATATTGTAAAGATTGATGGTGTACTAGGGGTTTTCCGTTTTTTCCGTAAAGAACTCTTTGACAAAGTCGCCGAGTTTGCCGAAAAAGTTTTTCCGCTCCGGCAGTGTGTGTTCGCCTTCCAACTCGGCAAGTTTTTTCAACACTTTACGGTGTTCGGCATTCACTTTGCGCGGTACCTCAATATACACTTGTATCAACAGGTCGCCGAACTGATTCCGGCGAGGCACCGGCATTCCCCGCCCACGCAACGTAATCACATCGTTATTTTGAGTGCCGGCGGGAACTTTAATTCTTTCCTGTCCGTCCAATGTCGGTATGGTGATTTCCGCTCCGAGTGCCGCTTGGGCATAACCTATCGGAACACGGCAAATCAAATGCTGCCCGTCCCGCTGAAAAAGCGGATGCTCCTTGACGGTAACAAAAACGTAACAATCGCCGGACTGCCCTCCGTCGGGGCTTTTTTCACCTTCCCCTTGCAAACGCAGCCGTGTTCCCGTATCGACACCGGCAGGAATCTTGATTTCCCGTGTAATCGTTTGCGGTATCATTCCGCTGCCCCGGCAGTCAGGACACGGGTCTGTGATAATCATTCCGGCACCGCGGCACTTGGGGCAAGTCGTCTGAATCGAAAATATGCCGGTCGATTGCGTAATACGTCCTTGTCCGCCGCAGTACGGACATTTTTCCGGCTGTTTTCCCGGCTTGGAACCATTGCCGTGACACGTTGCACAAGTTTCATGACGGCGAAACGTAATTTCTTTGGAAACGCCCCGGGCTGCCTCGTGCATATCCACCGTTAAATTGCAGCGGACATCGCTGCCGACAGTAACTGTCTGACCGCCGAACCCGCCCGCTCTGCCGCCGAAAAAAGAACCGAACAAGTCGCCAAAGGCACCGAAAATATCATTGACATCACGAAATTGCGAACCCGCACCAGCCGAATCCAGACCGGCGTGACCGTATCGGTCATAGATAGTGCGTTTATCATCGTTTCCGAGAACTTCGTAGGCGGCGGCGCATTCCTTAAATTTTTCAACGGTTTCGGCATCGCCGGGATTCCGATCGGGATGATATTTCATCGCCAACTTGCGGTATGCTGCCGATATTTCGTCTTTTGAAGCGTTTCGGGAAACGCCGAGTAATTCATAATAGTCGATTTGAGGCATAATAAAATAAGATACGACAGTTAGCGTTTTTGTCAAGAGAGACGTTTGCAAAAGAGTTCCAAAACAACGCTTCGTTCCGCTTGCTTGCATTGACGTACCTTCGGATTTATAATGTTTCCTGATGCCGGTTCAAGTTCGGCACAGCAAAATTGTGCACCTGTCACACACCAACAATTCAACACATAAAGTACAATGGACATTCACGAACTTATTAAGAGTCTTCGGGAACCGGGCGATGGAAAAATTGTTTTGCTCGTCTCCGACGGTATCGGCGGACTGCCGCTGAAACCGGGCGGTCTCACCGAATTAGAGACCGCCAAAACTCCGAACCTCGATGCTCTTGCCAAAATCGGCGTTCAGGGATTATCCACGCCGATTCTGCCCGGCATAACCCCCGGCAGCGGTCCCGGACATCTCGGTCTTTTCGGTTATGACCCACTCAAGTTTATCATCGGGCGCGGTGCGCTCGAAGCCGCCGGCATCGGCTTTCCAATGCAGGAAAACGATGTCGCTATCCGCTGCAATTTCTGTACGGTCGATGCCGAAGGCAATATCACCGACCGCCGCGCCGGTCGAATCTCCTCCGATGAAAGTGCCAAAGTTGTAGAGCAACTTCGGGTTATTAAAATACCCAACGTAGAAATCTTCGTTGAGCCGGTCAAGGAACACCGCTTTGTCGTGGTTTTCCGCGGCGAAGAATTGGGAGACAGCGTTGCCGATACCGATCCACAACGAACCGGTGTTCCTGTTCTTGATCCGCTTGCCCGCGATGATGCAAGCAGGAAAACCGCCGAAATTGCGAAAGAATTTCATCGGCAGGCAGTCAAAATTCTGGCAGGACAGCCGAAAGCGAATTGTCACACAATGCGGGGATTCGCCAAAAAACCGCACATGCCGAGTTACGAAGAACTTTATGGTCTCAAAGCGGCGTGCATAGCAGTTTATCCAATGTACAAAGGGCTTGCCAGTTTTGCCGGAATGACCCTTGCCGGTCAACCGGCAACGTTGACCGAAGAAATTGACACGCTGGAAAAGGTGTGGAACGACTATGATTTCTTCTTTGTTCACTTCAAATACACAGACAGCCGCGGTGAAGACGGCAATTTTGATGAAAAGGTCAAGATGATTGAGGAACTCGACAAAGTCATTCCGCGAATTCAAGCATTGAATCCGGCGTGCTTTATTGTAACCGGCGACCACAGTACACCGGCAAAGATGGCATCGCATAGTTTTCATCCTGTTCCGACACTGATTGTTTCTGACTTGGCTCGGACGGACGCAACCGAACATTACGGTGAAAGAGATGCCGCTGCCGGCGGTCTGGGACATTTTGAAGCCCAATATCTGATGCCGCTGGCAATGGCTCACGCCGGAAGACTGGGAAAATTCGGTGCATAATCTGCTCCGGCAGAGGAGGCGGAGGCTAAAGCCGCCGCCTCGGAGTTATTTTTAGAGCGGGCGCGATAGTTTGCATAATTTAGGCAAAGTAAAAAACTGTTTTTTCGCCAATTTTTAATCAATAGACTTGTTGCGTAACATAAAAATTCGTTATAATGCTTGTATTCTGGCGTTTTCCCGTTGTTTTATTCAAGGAGGATTTCAATGTCGAACCGTTATGAAAATTTGAAGCGATTAGACGACGCAGCGTTCAGACGCATCACCGGAACGAAACGATGCGTTTTCGATAAAATGCTCATCATCGTTCATTTTTTTTCATTTTCTGCAACACAAACACGGCGGCGCACCCAATAAAATCTCCCTCGCTGATTACGGCGTAAACCGCAAGATGAAAAAGGAAAATGATAATCGCGAAGGCGCAAAGAAAACGAAGAATAGGAAAAGAACGTAGAAAAAACTCTACAGTCTTCGCGCCTTCGCGATTAAAAAAA
>JAITOZ010000184.1 GCA_031289675.1 Planctomycetaceae bacterium | reverse complement strand
TTGTTGCTTTTGCGAGGACTTGACAGCGAAGGGAGATAGTCTGACAGTGAAACAAATTCATCCGTTCCGGGCAGCAAAAAAGCAGCAGAACAAACCCTTCGACAGAAAGGATTGGGCTGCACTCAAAAATAAACTCAAAAAATAACAACTACCAGCCGAAAAATAACATCAAATGAAGAGGGCGGCAATACAGACCGCAAGAACAAACAAAATAATTGCCCCCCAGTAGAGACAAAACGGAATGAGGGCAATGACAAAAGCAAGGAACATCAAATGCCAAAACGCCATCATAAATTTCCAATACAGTGTATTGGGATTAACCTCGTGAACATCGCCGAACAAACCGGCGTAGTAATACTTCGGTTCAGAAACGTCCGTTTGGTGTTCAGACGGACAATCTACACCATTGTAATTGTCGGAGAAATGCTCATCGAAGTCTGCAAAGATTTCGTCGAAGTTCTCAAAGGCTTTATCAAAGAGTGCTTCGTCGAAACCACCGGATTTATGATTCGCCGTGTTCATAGCAGCCTCGATTTGAGCGTGTCGGTAATAACCCCGACTGCCGGTATTATACTGCACTCAAAAATAAAATCAAAGAAAAGGAAAGAAAATGAACCGCAACCGATTACGCAAAATCACTCCTCGCCGGAATGTGAGGACTTGGGGCAGGTTTTAGTCCCCAGCCAAATACCGCCGATTGTAACAAAGAGCAAAAAAAACAGAGACCTGCACATCATCCCCCAATCGCCGGACATAAATCCGTGATATAAAAAGGTAACGCTAATCCCCGAAAACAAGAGAAAAACGGCAGTACAGAACAATAAAACCGTTCCCCAAAAGAAAAGATAAAAAGCGAGAGCAAAGGGATACATCGGAGTATCCTTTTCTATGTCCAGCATATGTTGGTCAGGGATAAAATCGCACATAAGTAACCTCCCCCCCTTTGATTTTCAGCCAGTATAACAACATCAAATCACTCTTACAAGAGCATCGGACAATTCTCTCACAATCATTATCATATTTTTCCCCTAAAGTTGCAACAGAAAAATGGCAGCAGTATTAAAAGCAGGTGCGGTGGCAGTGGAAATTATCGGAAAAGACGCTAATTTCCACGCAACCCTTAAAAGAATAGACCAAACGGTTAATGGACTCGTGGCAAAAATCCGCAATACACTTATGGCATCGGCGGCGTTCCGGCAAACGTTTGCCGGTATTACGGCTCCGCTGACAAGTATGCTCTCAACATTTGCGTCTTTCGAGGCGGGAATGTCGAAGGTGAAGGCGATAACGTCGGCAACGGCAGAGGAAATCGGCAAAACGATGGACGACGGAGCGGTCATTGTCGGCGGCTGGTCAAACAGGGCGTTAACACGCACTAGACAGATACGCAGCGAAAGGTATAATTTATACTTCATTAATAAAGCGGTAAAATTCACACAGTAATCATTTGCGATGCCTGAAGATTTCGAGTTAAGCAACATCATCAGTCCCCGTCAGCCACGGACAAAAATACGCCGGGTTGCCATTCTTTTTTCCGGCGGTCCCGCACCGACAGCCAATGCGGTCATTGGAAGCGCAGCCGTCTGTTTTGCCCGCGCCGGCATTGAAGTTTATGGAATGAAAAGCGGTTATACCCATCTTGTCGAATATCAGGACGGGCAAAAGTTAGAAGAGGACAAGCATTACATCCGTCTCGATAAACACACCAACGAAGGATTACGGACTTCGCAGGGTATTGTCATCGGGACGGCACGTGTTAATCCGGGCAAAAACCTTAAAAAGCCGATAGACCTCAAAGATGCAGAGAAAACCGCTCCGCTGATGACTGTCTATAAGGCTCTACGGTCAATGAATGTTGACGCTCTCATCTCCATCGGCGGCGATGATACCCTGACGACCGCAGCGAAATTCAAACTCGTAATGGATGCCCTGCCGGACACTGAAAAACGGCTCAGAGTCATTCACCTGCCGAAGACGATAGACAACGACTACAAAGGCATCGACTTCACTTTCGGTTATTATACCGCCGTTGAAATGCTTGCTTCGGAAGTCCGTAATCTTTTAGCCGACTCCGAAGCAACGGAAGCCGGTTACATTGCCCAAGTGATGGGACGCAAAGCCGCTTGGCTTGCCTACGGCGCATCCATTGCCGGTGAAGGCAGCATCGTTATCGGTTTGGAAGACATTCATCAAAACTGGTTCGATGTCGAAGCAACGGTTGACCCTGAATCCGATAGTGAAGTTCTCGGAGCAGACGGCAAACCGCTTATGCGGCGCATTTTCGATGTCAAGAAGGTCGTTGACCGCTGTGTTGATGTGATACTTGCCCGCGAGGAAGAAAGGAAAACGGCATTCGTTGCTGTGATGGCGGAAGGATTGGCTGAATATCTGCCGCTTTCAGAAATCAAAATGTGTTGTTCCGATGACGAATACCGGTCGCTCAAGCCGGATACGTTCGGACATTTTCCTGTATCGCAGTTGAAGTACAGCAGCCGGATTGGAAGACTCATTTCCGAAGAGTACAAGCGGCGCACCGGTAGATCGAAGAAGATGGTCGGCTTGCAGTTCGGCTACGAAATACGCTGCAATCAGGCAACAGCCTTTGACGTGATTCTCGGCAGCCAGATTGGAGTCGGGGCATACAAAGCATTAGCGGAACTCAACAAGAACGGCGTGATGATTTCTGTCGGCGGAACGATGAATTTAGCGTATCCGCCGTTCGAAGAGTTAATTGATATGAATCGGCTCCGTGCACACGAAAGACCGATAGCCGTCGGCAGCGACATTCACCAACTTGCCCGGTATCTCGAAGGCTGGGTAAAATAAGAATTGAAAATGGATAATGGAAAAATTGATAATTAGAAGAGATGGGAATGTGTCCTAATTATCTATTTTCATTTCTCCATTAAATAAAATGATGTCCTTAAAGATAGCCGTCGGCAGCGACCATCACGGTGTTGCTGTTCGGGTGAAAATTGCCGGTATATTAGCCCAGCAGGGATATACCGTTTCCGAGTTCGGTCCGTCCCTGCAAGACAAACAGCCGGTCGATTATCCAGATATTGCTTTATCCGTTTCACGTCCTGTCAGTTGCGGTGAAGCCGACCGCGGTATATTGATTTGCGGTACAGGAATCGGAATGAGCATTACGGCGAACAAGTTTTCCGGCGTGCGTGCTGCTCCGGTGGTTGACGAGTTGTCGGCGGAATTGAGCCGCCGTCATAATGACTTGAACGTTATTTGTCTTTCCGGCGGGATGTTAAGCGAGGAAATGATTCTGCGCATCATTCAGGTTTGGCTTGATACGCCTTTTGACGGAGAGCGACACGAACGCCGTGTGAAGAAAATCGCCGACATTGAAAAATCGCTGGGATTGGTAAAACACTGCCGATAGGCTTGTTCCCGGCTATCCGCTTGACTTTCCGCCTGTTTGTCATTTCAACACTATGGATGCAACACTATGGATGTATCGCACTCTTTTGGTAAAATCTATGGGCGGTATTTTTATACCGGATGCGGTGTACAATGCTGTTATAATATGCTGATTGTGTATGTGCAGCACGCCGAAAATATCACTAACAATGTCTGACCCCTATTTTCAGGAATTATTTGCCGAACGCATCGGCGGAGTCCGTTACGGGAAATCCGGCGAAATATACAAGTTTGAGAAAATCAAACGTGCTAAAAGACAAGCCGTCAAAGATTTTCCCGACCGTCCGCTCATCGACTTCGGTATCGGCGAAAACGATTCCGTTGCTGACGAAAACGTGCGCCGTATTACGGCACACGAAATCAATTTGCCGGAAAACAGAGGCTACGCCGACAACGGCTGCATCGAATTCAAAGAAGCCGCCGCCCGGTTTATGAAGCGGCAGTTTAATGTCGTTCTTAATCCTGTTACAGAAATCAATCACAGCATCGGTTCCAAACCGGCGTTGGCGATGCTGCCGCCGTGTTTCATCAATACGGGAGACATCACGATGATGACCGTACCGGGTTATCCCGTTGCCGGAACGCATACCCGTTACTGCGGCGGAGCAGTCTATAATTTACCGCTGACGGCGGAAAATAACTTTTTCCCCGACTTCAAAGCGGTTCCCGGCGATATTTGGGAAAAAACGAAACTGCTCGTCCTGAATTATCCGAACAGTCCGACGGGACAAGTTGCAACGGCAGACTTTTATGCTAATGTCATCGGACTTGCGAAGCAGCATAAGTTCGTTGTCGTTCAGGATGCGGCACACGTGATGTTTTCGTATCGAAGCGAACCGTTCAGTTTTCTGCAAGTGCCGGAAGCGAAAGATGTCGGTGTCGAGATTCATTCGCTCTCCAAAGGCTGGAATATGATAGGCTGGCGGATGGCTTGGGTTTGCGGCAACGAGCGGATTGTTAGGGCTTTTGCGGATGTGAAGGACAACAGCGACAGCGGACAGTTTTTGGCAATTCAAAAAGCGGCGGCGGCGGCTCTGGACGACCCGAACATTCCGGCAGAAGCGAAACAAAAGTATTACCGCCGTTTGAAAAAGTTAACGGCAACATTGCAGCAACTCGGTTTTGATTGCAAGGTGCCGGGGGGAACGTATTTTTTGTACACAAAAGCACCGAAGGGACTCGCGGACGGAACGAAGTTTGCGGATGCCGAAGAGGTCAGTCAGTATTTGATTCGGGAACATTCGGTATGTACGGTTCCGTGGGACAATGCCGGCGCATTTTTGCGGTTTTCGGTAACCTATGTTGCCGAAGGCGAACCCGCCGAAGACGATTTGATGTTCCAACTGTCCGAACGCTTAGGCGGAGTAACGTTTGAGTTTTAACCGTCCTGAAGTGTATCAAAAAGTTAGAATTTCAGTAAGAGAGTGCATCAAGAGCGAACGCCGACCAACTTTCAAGTTGGTCCCGGTGCTGCCGGAGTTCATCTATCGGCATAAAACCGGATTCGATGAGTTCCTTTTCGTTCGCCGTAACCTTCGCTTCGGCAACATCAAAGCGGTGAACTATTCCCAAATGGACGCTGCCGACTTCCGTTGAGTCGTCATTGATTAAACCGATGCAGCGTTCCGTAAATGCCGTATTTAAAACGACTTCTTCGTTTAATTCGCGATGCAGCCCCGCCCAATAAACGGACTCCTCCGGCAATTCATTGTTCCCTGAATTATTATCCTCCTGATTTATATGCCCGCCGATACCGATGCTTCGTTTGGCAAGCAGCCGGCTTTCTCCGCCGCCCTTGCCGCGGACATATTGAAATACCCGAAGCACACCGGCAGAATCGGTGTGAACGAAAATCATATAGGGTATCAGTTGTTTGAATGCCGGATTTTTTTCGGCGGCACTGCGGGGACAAAACCGGACATTTTCTGCCGCAAGCAAAACATTACGGTACTTTTGAGCATCGCTGCAAAACCCCTGAAAATGACCGATTTGGTGAAATAAAACTGTCGGGACAACGAGAACGTGTTCTTCCATTTTTTCTGTAACAGACATTTTTGCCCAATTGCCCAATGAAGATGATTGCATTGAGTCGGGACTTCGCTTATAATCTCTCATTATCATTTATTTGTTCTCCCTAATCAATTCCCGGCGTGCGAGTTCTCGAAATCTATCAATCGAAACAAGGCGAAGGACTGTGGACGGGCAGGTTCAGCGTTTTCATCCGTCTCCTCGGTTGTCCGCTGCGCTGCCGGTACTGCGATACCGTCTATGCACGGGATGATTCCGATGAAGAAATGGGAGCAGATTTATCTCCTGATGAAATTGTCGGACGGGTAATGCTCCTTGATATGCACCACGTTGTCATTACCGGCGGCGAACCGATGGTCGCCGAGGGAATCGTTGAATTGACACAGTCATTAAAGGAATTCGATTATCAAATTACGATAGAAACGTCGGGCATCAGGTATCAACCGGTTCTCTGCGATTTAATATCCATTAGTCCGAAGTTGAAAAATGCCAGTCCGACAGACAACGAGCCGGCTTTGCAGCAGCACAACAAGAACCGGTCTAATTTTGATACTGTGCAGCAACTAATTTTACGTTACAATTATCAATTAAAGTTTGTTGTCGATACGCCTGATGACTTGCAGGATATTGGCGAATATCTTTCGCAGTTTCACGGCGTTGTACCGGAAAGGGTTCTGCTGATGCCCCAGGCGGTTGATGCGGCTTCGATGGCGAAAAAAGGGGAGTGGATACAGCCGTACTGCGATGCGAACGGCTACCGGTACTGTCCCCGAATGCAACTTGTTTGGTACGGCAACAAAAGACGGACATAAATCTTTGCCGTTCCAATGAGCAGCGACGAATCAATGACTTCGATTAATCTAATTAGTGAACCGGCAGGGCGGCGAGAATCACAGAGCGGGGAGCCGGCAAAACGCAAGTTTGTCGGTATAAAATTTAACTGTTGCAGAATATATGTTCGGATTTACGTCAACCAAGAGGGAACGGCTTATGAGGGACATTGTCCGAAGTGTTTCAAACCGGTTAAATTAAAGATCGGCACCGGCGGAACGAGCAGCCGATTTTTTGAAGCCTATTAGGACGTGTTCACGTCTAAAAACTGAGCAGAGTATCATATCGAAAAACAACCTGACGCAAGGGCAGAAAGACTTGCCGCCCTTGCGTTGACGCTTCAATTTCTCTGCTGTAACGCTGTAACGTCAACACGCCCTAGAACCAGCGCAGTATCCATTCGGTTACGAGAACGTGTCCCTTGCCGTTCGGATGATTGATTTGACTCATATAATCCCGCACGTTTTCGCCGCTCCTGACCTTCGCTTTGAATGCCGCATAACTGTCAACAAGACCGATGCGGTACTCGGCTGCCAAGCGGCGTATCTGCTGCGAATGTTTGTCCAGCACGGTATCGTCTTTCGTCAAATCCAGCGTCCAGTCCGGTGTCGGGGTCAGGAGAATCACCTTGATATTTTGTGCCAATGCTTGTTCAATCATCGACCGCCACGCTTTTTCTGCCCGCTGCAAGCCGAGTCCTCTGTCATTGAGAGCGTAATCAATAAACAGCACATCAGGACGATGCGGGAGAACATCTGTCTTAAAGCGTTTTTCACCAGATTCTGATGTTTCGCCGCCGATGGAAGTATTGATGCAATTCACAACCGCAAACGGATATTTATCTTTCACGTGTTTGAGTGTTTGCAGCGGATACGCTTCCATTGTACGGACATCCGGCGTTTTGAAATAACCGGCAGGAACGCTGTGTCCGTGAAAGACCAGATTGAGAGTCCGGTTCTTGGGCCACTGTACCAGCAAGGTCTGCTTGACCGTATCGAGATAGACGTTCTCGTCGGCGACTTGAGCATCACTGCAAGATACAAGACACACGAAGAACAGTGAAAAGCAAAAAAGAGAACAAATCTTTTTCGTGAATATCATAAAGCGTTTTGGTGTTTGACTAACCTTGAACGGGGGGAATGCTCCGTAATTCTCCCCATTCTAACATTTTCAGAACGTTATGTATACTGCTGCCTATTGAGAATTGGTCTTGCATAATTTTAGGCGGGATGTGAAATTATTGCAAGTCAGGGTAAGAGAAATTTTTTTGGTTTACGATGATGGACGATTATTGTTTGAGTTCGGCGGAGCGTGCTTCGCTTAAAAATTTCTCCGCCCGCTGTTACCGCAAGCAGTGGACGGTTGCCGTAACGATAATTGATACGCTGTTCTTTTGGCAGAAAGAACACTGCAAATCATCGCGGCAGTGGGAACTTGACAGAAAAGATTTACCCGTTGAGTACAGGAATTAGCGGCTAACGATTATGGAAGAACTGATTTTGCACTCCAACGAGATGCTGGTACTGTTTCCGGGCGAGGTATTGAAGCCGTCCGGTGCGGAGCCGCTGCAAGTGAAGTTTTCCGCCGATGTACCGCCGCCGGTAAATGCCGGAACGAATATATGGGAGAGTGCCGAACATACGATTTGGCAAATGCTGCTGCAAAACAGCGGCTCGCAAACCGGCATTTTCAAACACGGAATACACGAGTTGACCGTGCATTTAATACCGGAGCAGCCGAAGCCGGACGGGTTCGGCTGGGAGGATTTTCACCTGTACAAGACGGGGCGGATATTCCGCATCGCAAAGACTGACCTGCACGGCATCACACCGAAGGAAGGCGATACGCTTTTGTATAACGAAAAATTGTACACCATAAAAAAGACGGCAAACGGTCCCTGTTACGAAGACATCGGCAACTATAACGTAACCCTGCGTCTGCACGGTTCCATCAACCGGCAATGAACGAAGTCGCTATCGAAGGTTCGGATATCCTCGCTGCCCAACTGCTGGCACTGCCGGACAAAGTCCGCAAGGCGGTAGAGAAGGCAAGCGTCAAGGCATCGAAAGAGGTTATTGCCGGACAGATGAAAAGCAATGCACCGGTTGACAGCGGGGCTTTGCAGCAGTCCATTACATCAGTCGTGCGGAGTTACAAAGGCGGACGGATTGTACTGGGCTTTATCGGTCCTGAATACAGTTATACCGGCGTTGTTACGAAAAACAAGCAGGGACAGAAGGTATTAAAAAAGGTAAAGAAAAACAAGGGCGAGGCGGGAATACGCCGACCGGCGAATTACGCTCACCTTGTCGAACTCGGTACAGTACAGCGGACAACGCAAAGCGGAGCAAATCGGGGCAGCGTCGCACCGAACAATTTCACGCAAAAGACTGCCGAAGAAGTAACGCCGCAAGTACAGACAATTTTAGAGAACGCCGTCAGCGAGGCGTTAAACCAGTTATGAAAACGAAACTGAAAATACTGTTGATATGGGTTTACAGAATACTGTTTTACGGGTTCTTTATGAGCCTGCTTTTAGCGGTCTGGATACCGGGTTTCTGGAAAGTGACAGCGACCATCGTTCTGCTTTTAATAACGATGTTCATTTTTGCCTTCCTGTCCGTGCTGAAAAAGACACTGGAAGACCGGAAAGAATAACCCCGCCATTACGGCAGAATTACCGGCGTGATGTGCTGACGGCACCAACGGGAGCCCACACGATAGCCGCAACACAGACGGCTAACGCAACCGCAGCAGCAATACAAAAAACGTAATCAAACACCGAAGGCGGTCCGTCAACATTAAACGAACTTTTCGGTTCCCGATTCGGCTCTTCATCCTTTTTCATTTTAACCTCACTCAATTATGGCAGCAGTATTAAAAACATTCGCAATCAAGGTATCGGCTAACATCGGCGATTTGACGAAAAACGTCCAGCAAGTTTCCGACTCCATCACCAAGTTAACAAATACCGCAGGAAAAGCAAGCCCCTCAATGAAAAACCTGGCGGATGCAGCGCAGAGTCTCGGTACCAGAATGGAAGCCGTTGCCAAAGCGAACGAGCGGTTTTGCAGCGCAAAGTGTGCCGTTTACCGTGTTAGCAACTGCACTTAAAGATGTTTGGGACTCCGTCGCCGGTGCCGGTTCGGAGTTTAATCAGAAGTGGAACGGTATGCCTGCGGTGATAGCGAAGACGGCAGCGTACGCTTGGGTGACTGCGAGGTACTATTTGGCGTTTTCCCGACAGGCGGAGGCGGGGGGCTGATTTGAGCAAGACGGAAACATCACTTGCGGACGAAACCTGTCTGTGCTATTATCAACAGAGGACTAAAACCATAGGTTAGGGAACAAGTCCAGTGGAGAATGGGCAATTATCAATCCCCCGTTGTCAATTCCGATGTTCCGCCGTATTTTCATTTTCTTGGCGTTCCTTGCATTTTATCCGGCAGCACTCGGACCTTCGTCGGCGCAGGACTTGAGTCCGCAGCAAGTCCGCCAGTCAATGCAGCGGGGTATCGACTACCTCAAACGCCGCCAAGACATCAACAACGGGAATTGGGACATTTACAGTACCGAACGCTGCGGACAAACCGCCCTCGCCGTCATTGCAATGCACAGTTGCGGGGTCAAAGCAAACGACCCCAGTATTCAGGCAGGAATGAAATATCTTCGGCTGTTTCCCGGAACCAATTCCGGCAGAATTTATTCGCTCTCTCTGCAAACGATGGCGTTTAGTCTTATCGAGCCGAAAAAAGATTTTCAGTTAATCAAAGACAACGTCCGTCTCATCGAACGTTACCAATGCCAAAAAAATGAACACAAAGGCGGCTGGCATTACACGCCGGACAATTCGTCCGATTTGTCTTGTTCGCAGTTTGCGATACTCGCATTGTACGAAGCCGAACGGGCGGGCGTTACGATTTCACCGCAAACGTGGAGTACCGCCCTGCGGTTTTGGCAGAACACGCAAAACCGGGACGGCTCTTGGGGTTACACACCGTCCGCACAGGGCAGCAGCGGATCGCGGGGGTCAATGACCGGTGCCGGAATTGCCAGTCTTGTTATTACCGACGGCATCGCACAAAAAGGCGGTGCCGACATTAAAGGACGCACAATTATATGTCATACGAGAACCGATGAAAAATCTGCCCGGCAGATACACAGCGGTCTTGATTGGCTTGCCGAACGATTCAGCGTTGCCGCTAATCCAAATGCCGGCGATGCCTATCTGTACTATTATCTTTACGCTCTGGAACGTGTCGGCAGAATGACGAATCAGCGGTTCATCGGTAATCACGATTGGTATCGTGAGGGAACGGCAAAAATCCTGCAACTGCAAGACCCGATTGACGGCGGCTGGCACGGTCGAGGCTGTCCCGATGAATCGAATACCGCCTTTGCGCTGCTGTTTCTTTCCAAAGGGCGCAGACCGGTGCTGATGTCAAAACTGGAATTCGGAGCCAGAGATTCGTGGAATATGCACCCGAACGATGTCAATAATATGACGCTCTTTGCGGAGACGCAGTGGAAGACCGAAATGACGTGGCAGTCAATCAACCTGGAACACGCTGCCGCCGACCATCTTTTACAGTCGCCGGTCTTGTACCTTTCCGGCAAATCTGCCGAAGACTTATTAACGGACGGCAACGTTGAAAAATTGCGGACGTATCTTGACCACGGCGGCTTTTTGCTTGCTGAAGCGCAGCCGAATGATGCAACATTCGACAGCGGTTTTCGGGAATTGATGTCGCGTGTTTTTCCCGAACCCGGTTACGAATTGCGGTTGCTTGACCGCAATCATCCGATATGGAACGCCGAAATTGCCGTTGACCCTGAACAGATACGGCGCATCGAGGGTATCCCGTTCGGCTGTAGGACAAGCGTCGTGTATGTGCCTGCGGAGAAAATGACCAAAGGTGCCGATGCTGCCGGTACAGACAAGAATAAGCCGTCGCTCTCGTGCCTTTGGGAGGCAGCGAAATTGTTTGAGCGTGAAAATAAATATCCCGAAGAAGTCCGCAAACAAATTGATGCCGGTTTAGGTACCGGCTTGAACATTTTGGCTTATGCAACGAACCGGCAGTTAAAGCACAAGGACGAAATTGCCGAACGCATCGTGAAAGACAAGAGGAACGAATCGCAGCGGCGGGGACGTATTTTTATACCGTATCTTGATTACGGTTCATCGAATCCGGCACCGCACGCCGTCAACAATTTGTTGACGTATATGGAAAGCGAATTTCAGATGACGGCAGACAAGGAACACTTGAATGTTTCGCCGGAAGACGAGGACCTTGCGGATTATCCGGTCTTATTTATGCACGGTAAGGAAGCGTTCTGTCTCTCGGAAAAACAGCGGAAGGGTTTGAAAAAGCATTTGGAGAACGGCGGATTGTTGTTTGCCGATGCCGTTTGTTCATCGAAAGGCTTTGCCGATTCGTTTGCCGATGAAATGAAGGTGCTTTTTCCCGATTTGATATTCGACAAGATACTGCTTAACGACCCGGTTTTTATGCCGGACAGCGGCGGGTTTAAGTTGGATTTTTTGGAT
The DNA here is from genome assembly GCA_031289675.1 of Planctomycetaceae bacterium. GTDB lineage: Bacteria > Planctomycetota > Planctomycetia > Pirellulales > Thermoguttaceae > WRKP01. Next base: position 512 of record JAITOZ010000184.1, on the reverse strand, counting down.
ATGCGGACGGCGGAACAGACACCGGGGCAGAAAACGGTATCGAAGGTACGGCAGACGCAGCCGGTGCTTTACGGCATAAAGTTGCCCAACTCTGACCGGTGGCTGGTTATCTTTTCGCCTTATGATGTGAGTTGTGCGTTGGAAAAAGCCGGTTCGATGGAGTGTCAGGGCTACACGCAGGAGTCGGCACTGAAATTAGCGTCGAACGTCATTCTCTATGCGCTGGATCATTGGTAGGCGAACGGCAAATTTGATGGTAAACCCCCGATTACACACAAAAAATCAAAAGATTTTCCTTGACATCTGTTCGTTGACAGGTTATAGGGAACCTCCAATAACTCTGTTATTTTACAAAGAACGGTTCAATAGTGAGAGGAATTTTTATAAACTTCGCGCAACCGTCGTGATTTCTTCTGAAAACTTCCGGCAAATCATCGTCAAGACCGCCTTGCGAATTCGGCAACAGCCTGTCATTAAACTCACTAACCGACACATATTACTCACCGTGTTCC
>JAITOZ010000123.1 GCA_031289675.1 Planctomycetaceae bacterium | reverse complement strand
TTATTGTCCATTTCACAGAGTTAGAGTCGCCCTTTTTCAACGGCGAAGTCGAGGTTGACGAGTCTTATTTCGGCGGCATACGAAAGGGACAACGCGGTCGCGGTGCTGCCGGAAAGGTTCCCGCACTCGAAAGTTCCCACGCTTTGGCACAGGCACTCAAAGAGGCGGAGAATACTAACCGCACGATATTAGTCTGTCTCTCCGGGCGCGGCGATAAAGATTTACAGCACGTCCGCGAAGTGTTACAAAAATAGTATTCCGTTTAGCCGTACACCGCAGGCATCAATGGTTTACTTCTGATTTACAACGGCAGACCGCAGCCGGTCAGGCATTTTTGCTGAATAGGCTATCGCCTTCTGTCAAACCGCAGCCTATTCAGTAAAAAGGCTGCTAACGTATCGGCAGGGCAAAATTTCAATCGGCTTCAGTATAAATGTTCGCCGCCGTCTTTGGAACCCAAGGCTCCCCAAACACCAAACGGCGACTCTCCTTGAAGGACACAATTTGTGCCGGACGATGACAACGTACACGCTGCGGGGCAATTCGGCTCACGGGTCGTCCGGCTATAACGCAAAAATCACGAGCGAGTGTGCCGGCAGCGAAACTTTGCCGTCTTTGATTTTCAGCATTGTCTCTTGGGGTATCACCCGGTTCTCCGCACCGATGTCGTTAAAATCGTCCGGCGACGAACCGCTCAATATCGTTGCCGAAACCGATTGCGGAACCGAACCGGTTAGTGAAGCAAAATCCGGCGCAAATTCAACTGCTTTGTCAGGCGATTTATTCACCGCAGCAATGACGAACTTCGTTTTCGCATCGTTTGTTGTTACAATAACGTCCAAGACCGGCACGGATTGTTTGCCGCTCACCAGCGGTTCCGACTTCACCGTAATCGGCAGTACGTTTTTCTCCAACTTGTTCGCATACAGTTGGAGAACGTGAAACGTCGTCCGTTTGACGATGCCCTTCGTATGCACGAACAATGCCCCGCGTGTGTTCACTATCGGTGAAAAGCCGCCGATTTCCACATCGCCGCAATTCCGCAAACAGGTGTTGAGAAAACAAGCCGAGAAAAGAGCGTCCGCCATTGTATAAACCGAATTGATGTCGTTCTTATCTCGCTCTTTGATGAACGCCGCACTGTTTGCACTGCCGCCGTCAGGATTATTTCCCATCGGAAAATGCGGATGATGCCATCCGCGCGGATTCCATTCGTCAAACGCGATTTTCACACTGCCCCGTAACTTTGTCTTGTCGAGCATGGCAAGGGTTCGGGCAATTTCTCCTGCCGGTCGTTCCGTATTCATCATAATATCTAAGTAAGGGGTATTTTGACGACCATAGTAACCGTGAATACTGACGTAGCCCAACCATCTGCCCGCCTGCTGCAAAAGCGGAACTGTAAAGTTTTCGTCATAATGTGCAGCGGCGGCAAGCAAAACAATGTTTGCATCCGCCGCCTTCATTAACTTTGCGGATTCTTTGACAAACGGTGCCCACTCGGCAGGCGATTTGTAGCCGAGTTCTCCCCGCATATAATTTTCGTTACCGACGCTCCAATACTTGACGTTGAGTGGTTCGGTTATGCCGTGTGATTTCCGTAACCGTCCGAATTTACCGGTATTCAGATTGCAATACTCCACCCAATCGCTCATTTCCTCCGGCGTTCCCGTACCGGCGTTCGTGCAGATATACGGTTCGGCACCAATCAACTTACACCATTTGACGAATTCGACAGTCCCGAAGGTATTGGGGTCTTCCACTCCCCAAGCCTTGTCGTAAGCTGGTTGCCGGTTGGAACCAACGCCATCCAACCAATGATAGGACGAAACGAAACATCCGCCGGGCCACCGGACAATCGGAATTTTCAATTCTTTCAGTGCCTCGACAACGTCGGTTCGGAAACCGTCTTTATCGGACAGCGGCGAACCGGGTTCAAAAATGCCGCCGTAAACCTGCCGGTGAAAGTGTTCGATGAACTGCCCGAAAATCATCCGGTTGTACGGCACCGGCTTGGCATCCGGTACAACAGCAACCTCGTTCCCTGATGACGGAAGAACGAAAATAAGGGCAAACAATAGGGTATGCAATGTTGTTTTCATAACCGGTAATTATACCTTGAATTTATGAGTGTTGTAAAGGGGGGGCAGGAGATACGTTGGACAACATATCCTTGCGGGGCAATTCGGCTCACGGGTCGTCCGGTTAAAGCGCAAAAATCACGAGCGAGTGTGCCGGCAGCGAAACTTTGCCGTCTTTGACTTCCAATGTTTTCGTTTCAGGAATCACCCGGTTCTCCGCACCGATGTCGTTAAAATCGTCCGGCGACACGCCGCTCAATACCGTTGCCGCAACTTTGCGGTCGCGGCTCTGGAATCCGTCCGCCAATGAAAGTTCAACCGCTTTGTCAGGCGATTTATTCACCGCAGCAATGACGAACTTCGTCTTTGCATCGTTTGTTGTAACAATAACATCCAAGACCGGCACGGATTGATCGCCGCTCACCAGCGGGTCCGATTTTACCGTAATCGGCAGCACGTTTTTCTCCAATTTGTTCGCATAGAGCGAAAGCACATGGAAGGTCGTCCGCTTGACAATCCCCTTAGGATGCGTGAACAAGGCCCCGCGCGTGTTCACAATCGGCGAAAACCCGCCGATTTCCACGTCGTTGCAATTCCGCAGACAGGTGTTGAGAAAACAGGCGGAGAAAAGTGCGTCGGCCATCGTGTAGGTCGAATTGATGTCGTTCTTGTCGCGCGCTTTTACGTCAAGTTTGCCGTTGCTCATTGGGGGGTGGTGCCAGCCGCGAAGATTCCATTCGTCGACAGCGATTTTGACATTGCCCCGCAGATTTGCTTTTTCAATAACCGCAATCGTTTTGGCAATTTTATCCGCAGGTTGTCCCGTCCGCATCATACAGACAATATACGGCGAAGGATTATTGATTTTCCAAAGAATATCCCAATACCCGTGAATGGAAACGTAATTGATATATCCCCCCGCGTGTTGCAAAAGCGGCAATGTCCACTTCTCCTGTTCGTTCGCGGCGGCAAACAGTGTGATGCCCGGATCAACGTTTCTCAACATCTTTGCCGAATCGCGGACGAATTCCCCCCATTTCTCCGGCGTTTTCACAAATTTCCCGCCCATCCAATTTTCGTTGCCGATACTCCAGTATTTGACATTCAGCGGTGTGTCCACACCGTGCTGTTTCCGCAACAGTCCGTATTTCCCGCTGTTCGAGTTGCAGTATTCAACCCAATCACTCGTTTCTTGCGGCGCAGCGGATTCGGTGTTGGCGCAGATGAATGGTTCCGCCCCGATGAGCCGGCACCATTTGACAAACTCGACCGTTCCAAACGTGTTCGGTTCCTCCACTCCCCACCTTCTATCATGAGCAGGCCGCCGGTCCGGTCCAACACCGTTCAGCCAGTGATAATCGTCAACGAAATTCCCGCCGGGCCAGCGGACTATGGGGATTTTTAGTTCTTTCAGTGCCTCGACAACGTCAGTTCGGAAACCGTCTTTGTCGGACAGCGGCGAGCCGGGTTCAAAAATGCCGCCGTAGATTTGTCGGTGAAAATGTTCGATAAATTGACCGAAAATCATCTTGTTGTACGGAAGCGGCTTGGCATCCGGTGCAACAGAAACCTCGTTCCCGAAGGACGGAAGAACGAAAATAAGACCAAACAATAGGGTACGCAATGTTGCTTTCATAACCGGTAATTATGCCACGAATGCAGCGTGCGGTCAACTGATTGTCGTTTATCCCAAACGGACGGAGTGTAAAGTTGATTTTGCAATGTGCCGATGGACAGGGAGGCTTTTGTATGATACAATAATGTCCGTTTCTGACTTAGTTTCATTTTTGTAAGAGGTCTTACTTATGATGATTTCGCTGATGCGTTTTTTCTCTGTGATTTTCTTTACGGTTTTTATTGCCGCAGGAATTCAACTCTCTGCGGCTGAATCCGCCGTGACGGTTGATGTCTGCATTTACGGCGGTACGCCGTCCGGTCTCACGGCGGCGGTTGCGGCAAAACAGGAAGGAATGAACGTGATAATTATTGAACCAAGCCGATGGCTCGGCGGAATCCTCGGAGCCGGAATCAAACCGGCAGAAGATTGTCCCGAACCCAAAAGCGTCGGCGGATTGACCAAAAACAAAGTATTCAGGTTGGGCAACCTGCCGCCGCTTGTTCGTAAAGCATCCGCCGATTGGATGAAGGAAGAAAATATTCCCGTTGTGTACGAATATCGGGTTGCTGCTGCCGAAAAAGAGAGAACGGTACTGAAAAGTATTCGGCTTGAATTTGCACCGCCGGACGCTTACGGTGTTCCCGCCGCAAAAACGGATGCCTCGAATTTCCGTAACATTAACGCTAAAATGTTCATCGATGCTTCCTACGAAGGGGATTTGACGGCACTTGCCGAAGTTGATTATGCCGTCGGTCGGGAGCCGCGGGAAAAGTTTGACGAAAAGGTTGCCGGTGTCGGTCTGCCGACGTGCTGGACACCGATTGACCCCTTTATCGAACCCGGTAAACCGGAAAGCGGACTGCTGAAAATGGTCGATGCCGACCACGGTAAAACAGCCGGCAGCGGCGATGATTATACCCAAGCGTACAATTACCGGTTTTATGTTACAAAAGACAATGCAAAGAAAACGCCGCTCGGTATTCCAGAGGATTACGACCCGAAAGATTACGAACTTCTCGGACGTTATGTTGACTATCTCGTCAAGACGTTCGGCAGCAATGAATCCGCTTTGATGAAAAGGTTAGCCGAAATTTTTCCGGGCTGGATGAACGCCGGCGAATACAATTACAAACGGGAGTCGCTTTTTTCGATAGCACCGCTGGGCGAAAGCCGGTCTTATCAGGACGGCGATTGGACTGTCCGGCACAATGTTTGGGCTTGGCATCGTAATTATTTACGCGGCATTCATCATTTTCTTTCGACAGATTTGCGGGTTCCCGAAAAGTTCCGCAAGGAGACCGCTTTGTACGGTCTCGATAAAACGATGCACGAAGACACGGCTGGTTTTCCTAACCAACTTTATATTCGGATTTGCCGGCGGATGCAGGGTGAAACGGTTCTCGACCTGCACGATGTCTGGAATGAGCGGCAGCATCAGGACAGTGTCGGGCTTGCACTTTACGGAGTGGATACTTATCCGGTTCGGCGTTACGCTGCCGAACATCCTGAAACCGGACAACTCGGAGTAGCAACGGAAGGCAATATGTTTATCGGCGGCAACCGCGGTACGGGCAAGCCGTATCAGATTCCTTACGGAGTGATTATTCCGAAGCGGGAACAGTGTACTAATCTTCTCGTTCCGGTTTGCTTTTCGGCATCGTACATTGCTTATGCTTCGGCACGGATGGAGCCGTATTTCTGTATTCTCGGCGAATCTGCCGGTGTTGCCGCCGCCCAAGCCGTCAGGGAAAATTGTTCTCTGCACAATATCGACAAGACGCTCTACCGCAATAAACTTTTAGAGCGGGGACAGATTTTGGAATGGAAGCACTAAAAACCCCATTTTAGCAAACCGATTATTGAAAAATAGAACTTACAACAAATATTTTTCGAAAATAGAGGGTTTTAGAGGTTCCATTTAGAATAAGGAAAAGTATTTTTAGACGGGATGGAGTATAATGCGGATATGGTAATATCTGCAAATTCTGCCAGTTGAAAAATTTGAGGATTGCCGCAAATGATACGAATGCCCGCTAGCGGTATCGTGATATGCAGACGTTATTCGTGTATATTAGTTTATTCACAGAAAAATCAATTTCCTAACACTATAACGCTATGTGATAGCGGCTGGGCAGTGGTGATTGTACTGTCTTCTCATAAATGCAGTCCATAGACGCAGTACCGATGTCAGAACAACCGATAGAACAACCTGACGGAAAAAGTGCCGCCGAATTTGAGCATATTCTTTTGGCGAATATCACCACTGCCATCGTGTACGTCGATTTAGACCAAAGAATTTTATGGTGTAATCAACGCTTCAGCGATTGGATGGAGAACCAAAGTCCCGTCGGCGAAAAATTCTTTTCCGTTCTCAAGCGTCCGAAAATGCTGGGACCTGATTTCCTCCCGTTCTCGAAAGTCAAACGCAGCGGTCTGAATTCGATGACGGTTTTAGAGATGCCGCAGGGAGTCTATAAATATATCCGTATGGGAGTCGGTCCCGTATTCAATAATGACAACGGAAAGGTGGAACACTATGTTGTCAGTCTGCAAAATGTTACCGACCAAACCATCCGCGAAGAAAAATGGGCGAAATTGCGTCAAGCCGGTCGGGAACTTGCCGATTTGTCCAGAAAAGACCTCTTGCAGCGGTCGCCGAAAGAACGGACAAATCTTCTGCGGGCAAAAATTGCGAAATATGCACAGGAAATCTTGAAATTTGCGTCCGTCGAAATCCGCGTCAAGTCAGAAAGCAACCCGAATCTTTTAGAGCCGCTCTTTGCTCTCGGAATGGCAGAAGAGGCACGGTTACGAACGCTGTATATCAATCAGGACGGCAACGGCATCACGGGCTGGGTCGCTTATCACGGTAAGAGTTACAGAATGGATGATTCCAGTGATGACCCGTTTTTTATCGAAGGCGTTGTCGGGGCAAGGAGTTCGTTGACCGTACCGCTGCTTTGCCGGGGGGAGGTGATTGGAACATTCAACGTTGAAAGTCAGCATCCTGCGGCGTTTGACGATAACGATTTATTGTTATTGGAAACATTTGCGTCAGATATTGCTTTGGCAATTCATACGCTTGAATTGCTGTCGGTAGAACAAAAAGAAACCGCATTCCGCAGTATTGAAAAGGTGTTCAGTGACTCGATTGTTCCGCTGAATCTGATTTTGAATGAAACGGCGAGGCTGCCGATAGACGATTTTAAGGAACATCCGGAACAGATTGATGCTGACGATATAATGACGGCATTTATCCGTATTCGGGAATCGACCCGGCAGATTCAATCGGCATTTCAGGAACATATTGCGGCTTTAACGACGGACATTCCGCCGGAACTGTCATCAACGGATTGTGCGAATTATCCGATGCTTCGGGACAAGCGGGTGCTGCTTGCCGACAGCGATGAATCGGTCGGCAAAGAATTAAGCCGATTGTTATTTTATTACGGCTGTACGGTGGAGTCTTCGACGACCGGTTTCGGTGCATTGAAGATGCTTGAAGCGACGCGGTACGATGCGTTTATGTGTGATATTAAATTGCCGGATATGTCGGCATTTACATTCTTCAAGCAAGTCCGGTGTATTTATTGCAAGCGGTTTGACAACCGGTCGCTTTACACTATTTGCGAACCGCCTGCCGAAGACCCGTGCTGCCCTGAAGTTCGTACCCGGTTTATTCCGTTTGTTTATATGCGGAGTTTCGGTTACGACAGCGGACACGTAACAACGCGGGCAGCCCAAGCCGGCGTTCAGAGACCGATATTCAAACCCTTTATCCTGACGCAACTCCTTGAGACGCTGAAAACGGTCATAGAGAAGGCGGCTGCACCGGAAAAGTAGCGGTCAGCAGCGTTTGAGGATTTTTCAAAATTTTTTTCGGCATCGGCGGGATAGGCTGCCTTTGTTGCAAAAAAAACTGCTACAATACCTGTGTTGGTCAAGCGTTTATCAGGAATGTGGGACCGTACATAACGGCAATACACCCGTGTAGGAAGAAAGGAAAGAGGAAAAGTAACCCGTTCGGCAGAAACGGTTATCAACGCTGTTTCTCTCAACGAACCGCTTCCTGACAACACTTTTTCGCCGAAAGGAATATCTTTTTTGGAGCCGGACACGCCGGTGATGTGGGCTTTGGACAGAGACCGTCCCTTTCCTGACGGCGAGTTAGTTTGGGACGGCGAAAATGTCGTGCTTCTTGATAGATTCGGGCAAATGATGAGGGAATCCAGAGACATATACTTCCCACATTTAGAAACTGCTCTTTTCTTAGATTCGCTAAATTGTTATTCTTCGCCTAACTTAACCGGAGAATACTAGGTTGAAGATCAATTATCCCGACAGTGATTTACGAATCATTCAGCACGACCGCTATCATCACGACCAGCCCGCTATTCGTAAACGGATGACCATCCTCGCCCTGCACAGCCAAGGCATTGTCGGCGAACAACTCTGCCAACTCGCCGCAGCAGCCCATAACACCGTTTATGCTCTGCTGCGATCTTA
>JAITOZ010000085.1 GCA_031289675.1 Planctomycetaceae bacterium | reverse complement strand
ATTGACGTTCCGCATAGAGTTTATCGAACGCTCTTTCGTCTTTCTTGCGGATTTTTCCGTGAATCGTTACAGTGAACGTTTCCGTTGTTTCCGAATCGGTTTTCACTTCCTTAATTTTGAACGCTTTGTCGCCAATCGGCTTTTCGACCATCGGCTCTTTCTGGATAATGGTCTGCGGCAAAGCGTTCGGGGCTTCAAAGCCGCCCGCTCCTTCGACCGGGTCGATTTCCAATTTGGTCTCAACGGTCTTTCGGCTCGGCAGGAGGAGAATCCTCTCAAGTATGATACTTCCGACTGACTCCGATTCTTCTCTGTCGCCATTTTTTTTGCAGGCGTAACCGCTGCGTGTGGCTGGGCGGGTTGGGGAACGTTCCCGCGATGATAGAATGCAGCACCGACAGCAATAAGCAGCGAAAGAGAGCCGCCGATTATTCCCAAAATCAGCAGTAAATTGCTATTCGGTACAGCAGTTTTTAACGGGACAGTTGCGAATAGTCCCGGAATTTGTCCCGCCAGACCTTGCTGACCGCTTTCGGTCTCGACAACCGTATCAGGACGAATTCGACCATTGCCCGCAAGAATTTTCAGTTGCGTGTCGTTGATAAGCCCCTGTTTCTGTGAGTTATTGTCGTAATAATACCAGTTTGCCATTGTATGTAGAGTGAATGGAGGAATCTTGACAATTACCGGCAAACTTTCAAGATTTTCTATTAAGAAAGAGTGCCAACAACCGCAAACATTTTAATCGACCGGCAAAGAAATATCAACGGGGTTCAGAGCCGCCATTCGCAAGGCGGAGGTTTTTTTGAATACGCTAACTTGCGTTAGCGGCTCTGAAGTTGCTGACCTTGACGGAACATTCTAGGAAACCGGTATCGTCTTTGTCAAGACCTTGACAGCAAAGAGCGGACAGAGTACAATCGTTCCGAACACATTAGGAGTCCATAATGTCCCGCCGATTGATTGCTTTGTTCGCTGTTTGTCTTTTTGCCGGCATTGCCGATGCCGAACCGCTGCAAATGTCCGTGCAGCAGCGGGTGTATTCCGGCGGCGATAAAGATGCGTTAATGCTTGTCAACCGCATCGAACAGTGGCTGCCCAACGAAACGGCTGTCATCGTTTGCGATATGTGGGACAAACATTGGTGCAAACATTCTACCGCCCGCTGGGTCGAATTGTCCAAGACCATTAACCTGGTACTTGATGCCGCCCGCAAAAAAGGCGTTCTCATCGTTCACGCTCCAAGCGGGTGTATGCCGTTCTACAAAGACTATCCGCAGCGGAAAGCATTAGCAGAATATAAAGGTAAAGGTGTTAAAGTATCCGCCGCACACCTGCCGGCAGAAACAGGAAAAACGTTTCCGATAAACGATTCTGACGGCGGCTGCGAATGTACGCCGAAGTGCAAAGTCGAGTATCCGTGGAAACGGCAAAGTGAACTGATTGCGATTGCCGAACAGGATGTTATCAGCGATTCCGGCGAAGAAATTGTTGCGTATTTTCAAGCGAAGGGAATTAAAAACGTGATGATGACCGGCGTTGCTGCCAATATGTGCTGCATCGGACGTTCGTTCGGACTGCGGGCATTAAAGCGGCTCGGTTTCAATGCCGTGATGGTGCGGGACTTGACCGATGTTATGTACAATCCGCTAATGCCGCCGAAAGTTGAACATTTTTCCGGTCTCGACCTGGCACTCGAATATATCGAGACGTACATTTCTCCGAGTGTTGTTTCAAGCAGCATTACGGGGCAAAAGCAATTCCGTTTTCCCGATGACAAGCGCAAGCGGATTGCTTTTATCGCCGCCGAAGGGGAGTATCGCAGCAATCAATCGCTGCCGGAATTTGCGCATCAATTAACGTTACGAAATTATCACGGTGATTTTGCACTTGGCGTTCCGAAAACGGAGGGCGAAGGACGGCATAACATTGAAAATCTGCAAATTCTTGACGATGCGGATTTAATGGTGCTGTATGTCCGCCGCCGGGCTTTGGAACCGGAAAAGACGGCGAAAATCAAGCGTTTTATCGAAAGCGGCAAACCGGTGTTGGGGCTGCGGACTTCGTGTGTTGCGTTTGATGCAAAAAAGAAAATCGTTGAGAACGGTAAAGAGTTAGCCCAATGGACGGAACTCGACAGAGACGTTTGGGGCGGCAACTATCAGGGTTACGATGAGCAGTTGCGAAAGGCGGAAGCGGGAACCGATGTTACCATTGCAGTCGGTAAAGAAAATCATCCGCTCTTGAAAGGAGTTGCAGCGTTTCACGCTGCCGATTGGCTTTACAAAAACACGCCGCTGCGTTCGGAAAAGGCGGAGGTACTGCTGCGGGGTAAAAATCCGAAACAAGACGAACCGGTATTTTGGCTCAACGGCAGCAGCGTTATTTACACGTCGCTCGGTCATTGGGACGATTGGAAAGACAAAAATTTCCAAACCCTGATGTTCAATACAGTAGAGTATCTGCTAAACGAAGAACACAAAGAACGATAAAATCATCAGAGCCGCTATCGCAAGACAGCGCAAAATAACGCAAAATTTATATTTTGCCGTCTTGTGATGGCGGCTCTGAACGTTCGCTGCACACCTCTTGCAAACCAATTAGACAACGATTAGAATGAGTGCCTGTTGTTGAATTCAATCGGTATCTCCTTCTGCGATAATGCTTACAAAAGACGAAGCCCGTCTCAACATCATCGAACTCGTTCAAAAATTTGCATCTCAAATCGAGATATATGAGCGTGCGGACTATAACGAAGCCCAAACACGAATGGATTTTATCAACCCATTGTTTAAACTGCTTGGTTGGGATATTGATAACGAAAAAGGTCTCATCCAATTCCTGCGCGAAGTCATTATTGAAGACAGAGTGAGCGTTGATGGCAGGACAAAACATCCTGATTATTCTTTTCGTATGGGGAACACCGTTTTGTTTTTTGTTGAAGCCAAAAAACCCAGCGTTAATATCAGGGACAATAAAGAAGCCGCTTTGCAATTACGTCATTACGGCTGGAATACGGGATTGACAATTAGTATCTTGACAAATTTCAAAGAATTCGCCGTCTATGACTGCCGGGTTAAGCCGGATAAAAAAGACAAACCACGTGTGGCCAGATTGTCGTATTTTACTTATCAAGATATCACCAAAAAGCAAGGTACTTTCGGCGATTTACGCGATGGCTTCGATTTTTTATGGGACACATTCAAGCAAGAGAATGTCAGCAAAGGCAGTTTTGAAAAATATATCAAAAATGACGGCGGCAGGTTCAAACGGAGTATCCTAACAGTTGACCAAGATTTTCTGCAACTGCTGGATGCTTGGCGTGAACGCTTGGCAAAATCGTTGGTTCGTAGTAATCCGCAAATCACCGAAGAAGAATTAAATTTGTCCATTCAACAATTTATTGACCGAATTGTTTTCCTGCGTGTTGCTGAAGATAGGGGACTTGAGCAAAAAGACACGTTAAAAAAGGCAATAATATCAGGCGAATTTTATAAGAATTTATTCAGTATTTTTATCAAAGCCGACCAAAAATATAATTCAGGACTTTTTGATTTTTATAGTGATAAAATCAGCAAAAAACTTATATTTGATAATCAAATTATCAAACGGGTAATTGCCGATTTGTATGACCACAATCCGTATGATTTTTCGCTTATTCCGGTTGGAATACTTGGAATGGCTTACGAAAAATTTCTTGGTAAGACAATTACGTTAACGAAACATCAATCGGTAAAAATCAAAGAAAAACCCGAAGTCCGCGAAGCGGGCGGCGTGTATTACACGCCGCCGTACATTGTGGATTATATCGTGCAAAATACAATTAAAAATTTGGTAGATGGAAAAACACCGAAAGAAGTTGCTGAAATTAAAATCGCTGACCCTGCTTGCGGCAGCGGTAGTTTTTTGTTAGGAGCATATCAATATTTGCTTGATTGGCATTTAGATTATTATAAGGCGGACTATAAAAAGCGAAAAGTGAAACCGAAAGGATTAAGGAACGACACACTGACTCCCGGCGAAAAACTGACAGCGGCGGTTAAAAAACAAATTTTACTGAACAACATTTTCGGTGTCGATATAGATGTTAATGCCGTTGAAATCACAAAGTTAAGTTTGCTTTTGAAATGTATGGAAGGCGAAACCGCCGCAAGCATAGAAAATACGCTTGTGTATGGTAGAGTTTTGCCTTCGCTTGATGATAATATACAAGACGGTAATTCTCTCATAGATACTGATTTTTATGAAACTCAATTTGAATTCGGTGATGAAAAGAAAGCAAAACCATTTAGTTGGCAAAGAGCGTTTCCTGCTGTATTCACAAAGGAACACGGCAAACAAGGCGGCTTCGATGCGGTAATTGGTAATCCGCCGTGGGTTTCGCTAAACGGAAAATTCGGGCATTCCATAGATGAAAATATTTTGCAGTATTTGATTGCCAAGTATCAGGGAAATACACGGATGCCTAATCTCTATGAATACTTTGTTTTCCGCGGATTGACGCTCATTAACAGCAGCGGCCTATTTTCATTTATCGTACCGGATAGATTGGGTTACAATAAACAGTTTATTACTCTGCGAAAGATGATTTTGGAGAATTACCGTATTGAAGAATTGCTGTATAAAGTACCATTCCCCGGTATCATTGCGGATACGCTCATATTTCGCTTTGCCCATAAAATGGACGAAAGCGGGCATAAGCAATTTCCTGTTGGTGAGTACGAAAGAATTCCGCAATACAAAACAGCACAAGATTATTTATCTGAATCTGGATACTGTTTTCGTTACGAGAAAAATGATAATGCGGCAACCGTTCTGCGAAAGATATATTCAAACGCTCAATGCCGACCATTAGGTAATGCCGTAAAAACAACGTCTGGTGTCGGAGCGAAAATATCTGCCGTTACAGATAAACGAAAAAATAAACAGCAGATTGAAATTGTCCGCGGCAGGAGTATTCAACGTTATTACTGCGGCAAAACGTTTTTCTTTGAATTTATTTCGGAAAACATCACTGGACGGACGGTTGATAGAAGCAAACTGGATGTTAAAGAAAAAGTGCTATTGCGTAAAACAGGAATCCAACTCTTTGCCACTTACGATGACAGCGGAATATGTCCGGAACAGTCTTTATACTTTTTGTATAATAACAATACGGGTAATTCCTTAAAATACGTTACTGCTGTTCTCAATTCTAAACTTTTTCAATTTGTTTATCTTAACAGATTAGTAACAACGAAGAACAGCACGCCCTATCTAAAAAAGGTGGATTTAGACGCTTTTCCATTGTATATTTGCGTCAGCAAGTCCGATAAACAATCGCACGATTTAATCGTTCGCTATGTTGACAATCTTTTACGTCTTTATGAACAAAAAAGTGTTATGTTGCTGTCCACTCAATCACGACACATAGAACGGGAAATTGAACAGTACGAAGAACAAATAGATAAAATAATCTATAACCTTTACGGTGTGACTGAAGATGAAGTCGAAGGAAAGCCGTCAATATCATAGAGTAGAGTGTCCGCCATACGCCGTAGCAGTATGGGTTCCCTCTTCTCAGCACCGCCGACCGGCCGGCGGTGTTCATTCGGGGTAAAATTTACAACAGTCTCGCCGAACGCTATATTATTCTCGGTTTAGGCACTGTTCTCATTTTGTTCGCCTTGTGGAGTGTGTATCGAAAACGGCGAAAATAAAGAAACGGCTCTGAACGTTCGCGGCACACCTCTTGCGGACAAAACTCGTCTGTGCTACACTTGATCCTGCTGAAAGGAAAAACTCAATGAAACGTTTGATTAACGCATTATTTTTCGTAACAGTTATTGCCGGCTGCGCCGCTGCCGAAGGACAGATTGCCGAACCGGTCTCGTTTGTACCGGTTCGCGGAGTTTTTCGGGGGGCAAACGACCAGCCCGTCCGGCGGATACATATTAAATTGGACGCAGCACCGGTGCGTCCCGTAACGCTGCGGTTAAAATCGGCTGCCCCTGCCGTGTCGATTGAACGGCAACTCACCGATTCGGCAGATATTGATATTCCTGTTAATGAAACGTCATTAGCCGGCGAATTGACTTTGGAAGCATCTTTGCAGCAAACAAAAGCGGACGGTACGCTGCTGCTGCCGATTGAAAAGAAAATAACGCTGCCGCCGGAGAAAAAACAGGAATTATATCTGGTACATCAGACGCATCTCGACATTGGTTACACTCACACGCAGGAAGATGTGCTGAAGCGGCAGGTGCAGTCCATCAGGGATTCGCTGAAATACATTGAGGAAACGAAAAGTTATCCCGATGAGGCGAAGTTCCGCTTTCACCCCGAAGGAATGTGGGCGGTCGAACAATTCCTGAAAGAAGCAACTGAAGACGAAAAAGCGGCATTCATCAAAGCAGCAAAGAACCGCAATTTTCATATTGACGGAATGTACGCCCAACTGATGACAGGAATGTGTAACGGCGAAGAACTTTTTGAAATTTTCGCTAACACTGCCCGTTTTTGTAACGAAAATAGTATCGTCTTGGATTCCGTAATGCAGACCGACGTTCCCGGTTATACCTGGGGACTTGTAACCGCAGCGGCACAAAACGGTATCAAATATATGACGATGGGACCGAACGGCGGACACCGCTGCGGTCATCTTTACGAATGGGGCGACAAGCCGTTCTGGTGGGTTTCGCCCGGCGGCAAGGAAAAGATTCTCTGCTGGCTGCACGATACCGGTTATAATCAATTTCACGGAAAAAAATACGGACACCGTCTTACCGAAAACGAGGTATTCACCCTGCTTGACGGCAGACGCATTAACTCTTGGGGACGCAGCAAAAACATCGGCAAGCGGGAATTGCCTTTTGAAGACTTTGTCATTGTCCGCTACAACATTGAAGGCGATAACGGCAGACCGAACCGCGTGCTGTGCGATGCAGTCAAAGAATGGAACGAAAAATATCTGTATCCGAAACTGATTATCTCCCGCAACTCCGATGTAATGCGGATTCTCGAAGAGCGTTACGGTGATAAGTTGCCGGTACTGCGGGGCGATTACACCGGCTATTGGGAAGACGGTTCGGCAAGCACCAGCGAGGCAACGGCAATCAACCGCCGTGCCAAAGAGCAACTGATTCAAGCGGGAATCGTTTGGTCTCTGTTTGACCCGCAGAGGTATCCGAAAGCGGAATTTGATGCCGCCTGGACAGATTTGGTGATGTATGACGAACATACCTGGGGATCGAATGTGAGTATCAAGAAGCCGGACAGCGATTTTGCCAAGCGGCAGGATGCCTACAAACAAGAATATGCCCGAAGAGGTTCGAGAGAAACGAAACAATTATTAGAGAAGGCGGCGGGCAGCGGCGGTTCGGGAAACAGCCTGACGCTCCTGCTTGTTAACACGTCCAGTCATCCCCGCAGCGGAGTTTGTTACATCGGCAAATTTCCCAAAAATTTCGAGGGAACGCAGCAGGTCAAGATGTTCCAAACGGAGGACGGCAAGACCGTTCCGGTTCAATACATTGCCGACCCGGACAGCGGCAAGACGGCTTCGGCGTATGCCGATTTGCAGTGGGGGGCAAATGCGCCGAACATTCCCGCTCTGGGAGCAATTCAACTCAAAGCGTCTGATGCTTTTCCTGATGACCGGACGGGCATTTTTCATATTGATACAGCAACAGGCGAAATGCGTAACAAAAAAGTCCGGCTCATTATTGATACCGAAACCGGCACAATCCGGTCGCTGAAACTGGCGGGGAACGACCGCGATTTCGTTAATCCCGGCGATGACGGCAACAGAGGGCTGAATGATTATTTGTATATTATCGGTCGTAACGCCTTGGAGAACCGGTCAAGAAGTACCGGCAAGGTAAAACTGACCGTTGTTGCCGGGGGACCGCTTGCCGCTTCGGTATTGGTCGAGTCGGAACCCGGCAGCGTGCCTGATGCGGAGTCTTTCAAGCGGCAAATCACTCTCTTTGCCGATACCGAAAAAATCCGTATCGAAAATGTCATCGACAAAAAAAAGGAACGCCGACCGGAAGGAATGTTTTTCGGTTTTCCGTTTAATGTGCCGAACGGCAAATGGTACGTTGATGCCCCGTGGGCTTTGGTTGAAGTCGATAAAGACCAGTTGACCGGAGCGAACCGTAATTACTATCCGGTGCAGCGTTTCTGTGCTTTGGCAAACGAAGACAGCGGTGTGAATTGGGTAACGGTCGATGCCAATATGGTGCAGTTTGCCCCGATTATTACGGCGAGTCCTTTTGACTTGAGTCAATGGCGTAAGACATTCCAGCCCAATGGGACGATGTATAGTTGGGTTTGTAACAATCATTGGGAGACGAATTACAAGGCAGACCAGGAGGGCGAGTTGAAGTTTGAATATTGGATTTGGGCGTATCACAATGCGAAGTATAACAACGGCATTGCCCAGCGTTTTGCCCGTCAGGTTCATCAGCCGATATTGTGTATCCCAGCCTCATTGAATGTCTCAACCCCAAGAGCGGGGGGTGTTAGCCCCCCGATAACGCTTAAAAACGAGGGGAACATTATCACAACGAGTATTCGTCCGGTGCGGGACGGCAGCGGAGCGTTATTGGTTCGTTTGTTCAACACGGCAAAGGAAAAGCAATCAACGGCAGTGATACCGGCGGCACCGTACAAAGCGGTGTATAAATCGAATCCGCTCGAAGACAAACTCGGCAAACTTGACGAATGGGAGTTAAACCCTATGGAAACAATCACGCTTCGAATAGAATAGAGGAGATGTCAAAACCATTGAGGTACATAGACGAGAGTTGTAGGGCGTTCTGATAGGCACAATTTGATTTTTTCTCGTTCATTTATTCGTTTCGGTGATTTGCCGAGAGAGTTTTTATAGAAACACACAATTATTTCGTAAATTTTATAAAAACATAACAAAATTACCCGCTCAATATTCTTCCTCCCTGTTTTTTGTATAGAATACAGGATTACTGGTTGTTCCAGAGAGTTGTCTTTTTGCGAAAGCCCCAAAGGATTCGATTCCGTTGACGTGCGGTTTTCAAAGATTTTTCTTCCGAGGCCGGTTCCTGAATCCCCCGCCGGTTTTGAGCAATCGGATTGTTGGTTATCGTGAACGCATCGCCGCCCGGACAGCGGCGTTATAACTTTACTTCGTAGTTCTCAATAATCTTTTTGTTATACGCCTTCCAGCCGCCGCGGAAGTCCCGGCTTGACGATGCAACGAACTCCTGCATCCGGTCGGAATTCAGTTGCGGTAAGAGTTCGTTCATATCACCGTCAAATTGAATACAATATCCAGAGTAAAAGGTGCAATCGGGATTAGCATAATACACGAAATTCGGTTTGTGATTCATCGGCGAAAAGATAATCTTCGCTCCAAAACTCGTATCAAGCCCTTGACTGCGTCCGAACGCATACCACGCAGCCGGATTTGTTCTGCCGTTGTCCCGCTTATCTAATTCCGGTTTTACCGACAATAAGTAACGGTACGCAAACGGATACTTGTCTTGCAATTCGTCTTCGGGAATAATGGTGTGTTTGCCGTTCTGCTTCTTGTAAGGAAATAGAACATATTCCGTAATCGGCTGCTGCGAATGTTTTAACTTCGACCCTTTGATTATCGGTTTGAGAATTGCCTTTTCGAGTTTGACCGTTCCGCGCAATTTCGTTTTCACATTAACATATTGAGAGCCGGCGGCGGTACCGCCGTTTTCGAGCGGAAAAATATAAGCCGAATCGCAAAGCGTTGTAATACCAACGTGAATTTTGCAAACATCTTTTAACTTTTTGTTACCGGATACAATGGTATCCGGCTCTTTAGAAATGGATAATTGCCAGAACGGTTCCTGCAATTCGCTAAATGCAATGTTCCTTGCTTCATAGTTGTCGTTGTTTTCACCAACCGCTTTTTGATAAACGAAATGGCTGTTACTGCCCTTGTTAAAAACCGTTATTGCCGAATACGTTGTTGCTCCATTAAAAAGTTGTCTATCGCCGTAATTCGTTATCTGCAAAAGATTTCCGTTTGCTGCAAAGTATTGCCGCATTGCTCTTGCCGTTTCGGTATGTAAAAACGTATTCGGTGTAATCAGTCCGCAAATGCCGTTTTCGGTCAGCAAAGACAAACATAATTCATAAAACGCAATGTAAATGTCAGTCGCACCGCTCTTGCAAAAACTGTAATGCTGCTGAATGTATTGCCGCTGTTCAATGTCAAGATGCTGAATCCGAATGTAAGGCGGATTGCCGGCAATGTAATCGAATTTTTCCGCTCCATTGTCCGGCAAAAACAAACTTTGTTTATGGTAATGTTTAATCGAATTCGTTTGTTTGATGTTCCAATCAATCGGAATGGATACTAACCCGTTAAGATTTTCGATACACTCTTGGACTGCATTAGAGTCAATATCCCAGCCGTGAATACATTCAAGATTTTCTTTTAGGTGTTTTTTCGGTGAACAGTCAATAATCCGTTTTGCCGCTTCGACAAGAAAACGCCCGTCACCGCAAGCGGGGTCAATGATTGTTTTACCAAGAATGGACGGCTTCTCTTTAGAAAACACGGTATATCCGATGTCGTCCAAAATTTTCTGAACGATAAACGCCGGAGTATAAATCACTCCGTTAAGTTTTTCATCGGAATAGGTACGTGCTAAACTAGCCATTGTGCTTTGCGATATAGAAATTCTTGTATTGAGCGATTTCGTTGAAGAAATTAGATAACGCTAATTTTTCTTTCAGGAGTTTTGCGATATTGTCCGAAAATGATTTTCTTACGTTGGTAAATACAACCTTACCGGTCTTTTCGTCAAGATTGATAACCTGTATTCCGATGAAGTTCGGACGGTGTGCTTGCGGATTATCGAACACAAGGTTCAGATATTTTTGAATATCCTTGTTGTTCACAACTTCAATTTTCGATGGATGCTTGGTTTCGTTCTTTTTGTAATACGGTGTTTCGCGGCGGAGAATAATCAGTTGAGCGTAAGGCAATCGGCCGAGGGCTTGAATGTTCGCCGTTTCGCCCATCATATTTTCAAAGTAATTGTTTGCGTTTTGTTTGTAATTGGAGGTTACAAATTTAATTCCCAAACAGAAAACCGGTTTGCCGTATTGCGTAATCGTTACGTCAATGTCTTTCGGATAGTATTTACCTTCAACAGTCAACTCTTTTGTGCTTGTTCCAAGATAATGCACGGTAAAATTGCTGCCCCAAATTTCCTGCATAATTTCGGCAAAATACTTATGTATCGGCTTTAATTTTTTGGTACTTCGTGCGCCGCGTATTTGATATTGCCGGAACGATTCCTCAACGGCAGCGACGAATGCGGATTCAGTGAACATTTTATTCCTATGCCTTTATACTCCCTTTTAATAATACCTCAAGTTGTTTTGTCCCGCAACTCTTATCGGCAGAAAAAGGTAGGTTGCCCTCTTCAGATACCGTCCGATATACTCCCAAAAAAATACTAAAAACACTCGGATTCAAGAGACCTTGCAGGGGACATATTCTTGCCATTCGCAGTTTAGCGATTTATAATTGTTTCAGGTTTTGACGTTAAGAAACGAATCTCATATACTCAAAACATATACCGGAAACATTGTTATTATGTCCAGAATTATCACCAAAGACAAACTGCTTCAACTTGCTGCTCAACGGCTCGATGAAGGTAAAACCATCGCCGGTCCCGTCGAAGGCAGCCGGCGGCTGTATTTTGCGAAAATCAATAAACCGGAAGAACTCGTTCTCGATGCGGCAATAATGCCGTCCAATTCCATCAAAGAATTTTTCTTTCCGCGCTGCGAAACGATTTGTACATATCAGCACAACGGCAAAGAACAGATTATTAAAGATACTCAACCGCTCCGTACCGAACAGATAATTATCGGTGCCAGACCCTGCGATGCAGCAAGTTTGCCGATACTCGACAAAGTGTTTTCTTGGGATTTTCAGGACAAATTTTATCAAGACCGGCGGGAAAAGTCAACGGTGATTTCGTTTGCTTGTTCTGCTGCGGACGAAAATTGTTTTTGCAGCAGCGTCGGTTTAAGTCCTGATACGTCATCAGGTTCCGATGTAATGCTTGTGCAGATTGATGCCGAAGCATTTGAAGTCCGCATTTTCACGGATAAGGGCGAAGCATTATTTGCCGGTCAAACAACGGAGGCGGACAGAACGGGTCAGACGGCATCGCCGCCGCCGGTGCGTTTCAACAAGGACAGCGTTGCCGAATATCTGCAAGCACATTTCGGGGACCCTGTATTTAATGAAACATCACTGCGGTGCGTCGGCTGCGGGGCGTGTACGTATGTTTGTCCGACGTGCCACTGTTTCGATATTGTTGATGAAGGCGGAGCAGACAAGGGCAAGCGTGTCAAAAACTGGGACTCGTGTCAATTTTCATTATTTACGCTTCACGCATCGGGACATAATCCGCGTAAAAATCAAGCGGCGAGGCAGTATAACCGTATTGCACACAAGTTTAACATCTACCCGCAAAAATTCGGTGCGGTACTGTGTACCGGCTGCGGCAACTGCACGCGGGTTTGTTCCGCCTCGCTGGGAGTTCGCCCCGTGTTGGAACTGTTAAGTCAAAAAAGCGAACAGGGAAAAAATTAGGTTCGTTCGGTAATTGCAAACCTCCGCCAAACCTGTTAAAATAGCTGTCGGCTTTTCATTATCCATTTCGCCATTATTTTTCAGCGATGAAACAGCAGCCGACAGCGTCTAACAAAATTATTCTCGGCGATAACCTCGAAATAATGCGGGGAATGGACAGTGATTCTGTCGATTTGATTTATCTCGACCCGCCGTTTTTCAGTAACAGAAATTACGAAGTCATCTGGGGCGATGAAGGCGAAGTCCGCAGTTTCAAAGACCGATGGTCAGGCGGAATTGAACATTATATTGCCTGGCTCAAAGAGCGTGTCATTGAAATGCACCGGATACTGAAAAAGACCGGCAGTCTTTATTTGCACTGCGATTGGCACGCAAACGCTTATATCAAAGTTGAAATTCTTGACATTATTTTTGGAAAAAATAGTTTTCGCAACGAAATAATCTGGAAGCGGAATTTTACAAAAAAAGGTTCGCAATTCAAAATGACCCGTCTCGCAAGCAATGCGGACACCATTTATTTTTACACAAAATCTAATAAATTCACTTTTGTTACTCCGAAATCGAAAAATAGGGCAGAGGCGGATTTGTTAAAAATCTACGACAAAATTGATGAAAACGGCAGGCAGTTCAAGAGTGAGCCAGTCGAACTCCCCCGAATGATGGCGCGTGCAAACCTTATATTTGAATATAAGGGATACACGCCGGCGTTCGGCTGGATGATGAATAAGGATAAACTCGATGAGTTAGACCGGCAAAATAAAATTTATTTTACCAAAAACGGCAAACCGCGGCGTAAAAATTTTCTTGAAGATTATGAAGGTTCAGAAATTGACAATATCTGGCTGGACATTTTACCGGTTGGACAAAACCAATCAGAAATTATCGGTTATCCGACACAAAAGCCGGAAGCATTGCTCGAACGAATTATCAATGTATCGTCTAATGCCGGCGATTTAGTCCTCGACCCGTTTGCCGGCGGCGGAACAACGGCAATCGTTGCAGACAGACTGCATCGCCGCTGGATTGCCGTTGACCAGTCCGTGCAAGCGGTGAAGGTTGCCGATTTGCGGTTTCAGCAGCATCCTGAAATGTTTAGCGAATACACTGTTAAACTGCACAAGTACGATTACGAAACACTCCGTAATTCTGACGCGTTTAAGTTTCAGGAATGGATTATCGAAAAATACGGCGGACGCAGCGGACAATCGGGAACAGACAGCGGGATTGACGGTTGGATGCCGGATAACACGCCGATTCAAGTCAAGCGGCAAGACAATGTCGGCAGAGTTCCTATTGATAATTTTCTGTCATCGGCAAAGCGGCACGACAGTAAATTATTTGAAAAAAATAAGAAGGAGAAAAAACCGGTTGGATATTTTATTGCGTTCACATTCGGAAAAGGGGCTGCGGAAGAGGTTGCACGTCTCAAGAACAAAGAAAACACTATTATTCAACTTGTGAGGGTTGAAGATTTTGTTCCGCTTGCAGCAAAACCGCTTGTCAGGGTGAGCGACCGATTACTTTCCCGTGACGAAAAGGGAATTCGGGAATTCGAATTTACGGCAACGTGTGACAGCGAAATCGGAATTGAATTTTACTCTTGGGATTTTTCGTACAATGAAAAAACGTTTAAGCCGGACGTTGTGCGTGACCCCGTAGGTAAGGTCAAATACAAATTCAATCCCGGCTCGCACTGCATTGCCGTTAAAGTGATAGACAACGAAGGTCTTGAAGGATTCGAGACGTTTCATTTGACGCTCAACGGTACGGTAGAACGGACTCAAAATTAACCGGATTGTCCGCCCTTTTATAACTATTGCCGAACGGGTCTATGAAACGAGGCAACAATGTATGATTCGCTTTTACATTACGATTACAAACTCCCGCCGGAGTTAATCGCTCAACAGCCCGCCGAAACACGGAGCGATGCCCGATTGCTCGTTATACATCGCCGCAGCGGTTCATTTGAACACCGGCACATTCGGGACTTGCCGGAATATCTGCAAGCAAACGACTGTGTTGTCGTCAATAACTCCAAAGTCATTCCCGCAAGATTACTCGGAAAACGGAACCGAACCGGCGGACGATGGGAA
>JAITOZ010000033.1 GCA_031289675.1 Planctomycetaceae bacterium | reverse complement strand
TAATAGTAATGCGTCTCCAAACTCTTACCCTTATTCCCTTAATTTACAAATAAGGGGAAACAATGAATGGGAACCTGTGCTATTAAGGGTACCGGAGAAAATAAGGGTTTCGGACAAAGGAAAACCTTATTTGCAAAAAAAATATCCGATAAAGTTTTACGCACCCATAGCATCCCAAAAGATTAAAAGACTTTTCTTTACTGCCCATTGACAGAGCCTGCCGTAAAACGGCAAACCAATCAAAATTAATCCCCTGCATTTTAGCCGTTGATAAAGATAAATCCGTCTTCGTCCATTTTGCCGGTCAGACCAGTGATAATCCAATCGGCGGTCTCCGTTGTTTTGTAAGCAATGAATCCAACGGTGTTCGGCGGCACAAGACTGCCAGTGTCCCTGTCAATGACCTTGATGACGGCATTGCATAATGCTCTGCCGATGCTGCCGTCCTTACTGTAAATGTGAAATTTGTCAAACATTCTTTCCGGCGGAACATTCATCGCCGGTATCACATCGCTGTGCTTTGCTGCCGAAGACTTGTTAGGCAATGATTCTTGAGAAAGAAAATCCGCATAAGAAAAGTCCGTTAGTGTATAGTCAACGTGCAGTGCCGACCGATGCGGATAATCGGCAGGCAATTTGTGCTTCTTGTTGTGCTTGCGGTACGAATCCACGCCGAGTTCCTGAACCGCTATCTGGACTTGCTGCGGATACCGGACATCGTACATCGGCTTGCCGAAGGCAATAATTACATTCTGCAATAACCGGCGGGGTTTGAACGTGATTTTTTTGTCCCCGTATTTGTAACTGAACATACTTTCGTGCAGCCCGCCGATATAACACGGAATAACAGGAATATCCGTTGTCTTTGAGTCCGGTTCTTTCCCGTCGCCGACCGATTCATTCCTTTTGCCGCCGGCTTTGAACAGCGACAGAAAACCCGGCTCAAATGCTTTCATTTGACCGTTGCGGGTGATACCGCCTTCGGCAAACATTCCTATCAGTTCGCCGCCGTGCAAAGCCTTGCGTGCCTGCCGGATTCCGTTGATAATGTTTTTCGTATTGCCCGGCAGTATCTTTATAATACCGGATTCTCTAATGCTGGGTTCGAGGAATTTCGGTAACGTTAATTCGTAGGCAAGAAACCGGATACGGCGGGGACAAACAGCGTAAAGCAATAAACCGTCAAGCAGACTGATATGATTACAAACGAGAACCGCCCCGCCTGCTTCCGGCAGATTTTCTATCCCAATCACTTTCGGACGATAGACAATGTAGAGCAAATAACGGATACAGAAAATCATTAACGCTCCGTCAAACCAATATGCCAATACCGCACTGACGGCAACGGTCAAAGAGCCGGTTATGAGCCAAATCATCAAACTCGGATGCTCGTGAACCTGATGAAACACAAACGCTCCGGCAAGTCCCAGTCCGATAAAAAGAAACATTGCCGAAAACGTACAAAAATTATACGCTGCAATCATCCGTCCTCTTTCTTTCGGCGGACTTTTTTTCTGTATGTACGAAGCCAGCGGAATATCGTAGAGTCCGGCGGCAAGACCGGTCATAAGCATCATCACAGAAGCGTAAAGATACGGCGTATCGAGCGGCGTACCGAATCCCGCTTTGAGACCGCCGGGCTGTGCCGGTGTGAAACCGAGAAGCATAATAAAAAATCCCATACCGAAAGCACCTATCGGGACAAGTCCCATTTCGATATGTTTTCCTGAAAGATAACCGCACATCACCGCACCGATACCGATACCGATAGTCAATACGGCAGCGAGAACGGTCACGTGCTGCTGCTGCACGAGCAGATATTCCGTTGCATACTTGTCAATGTTATTCTGCGCAAGGGCAGCAAGCCCCCAGAAAAACGCACTGGCAATGGAAACCCAAAATAACATTTTATGCGAAAAGAGAGCGGCGATGTCCTTGCCAGTCTGCCAAAACGGATTACGCGGAAATAGAGCGTGCGGGTCAACGGCTTTCATTTTCGGGATAAAAAGACACGCAACAAGACCGATGAGAGCCATTCCGCACAAAAAAAACGCCGTAATCTCAATATGATGTCCGCCCGGTATTCCGACGGGCAGTTTATTGTCATAAAACGTTGTCCAGAAAAAGATATAACCGCCGAGAATTTGACCGGATACACACGCCAGCATCGACAGCATCGACACGAGACCGTTGGCTGCCGAAATACTGGTTTCCGGTACAAGGTCGGGAATCGTGCCGTACTTTGACGGGGAAAAAAATGCCGCCTGCGAACCAAGCAGGAACATAATGCCCAGCAAGAGGTATAATTTTAACGGCATCGCCGATGTGCTTGCCGCGGCATCGCCGGAGACGGCGGGTCCCATACAAATAACGCCAAGTGCCGAAGCGAGTAAAATGAGTTCAATGGATTTACACCAGATTATCGCATTCCTTCGGCTGAACCGGTCAGTAACATAACCGGCAATGGAAGTCCAAAGGAGGAACGGTATGATGAGGAACGCTCCGCCGAGAAAACGGATGATGTCGCCGTTAGCGTATTCTTTGCCGATAGGAACGAGGAGCCAGCGAAAGGCGTTATCGTTGAACGCAACAGTAAATTGCGTTATCAGTAGGGCAACAAACCCTCTATTCCAAAGCGTATGCGGTTTAGACAAATCCAATTTAAGCCAATTTTGAGTACGAAAACGAGCATTGATGCAACACGGCTGACCGGCTGCGGACTATCAATGCAAAATTACATCCCGAAAAGTTTCCAGCCAGTTCCCCAGCCGCTCCGCTGAACGTTTTGCCGCTCTTTGGGAAATTGGATACCGCTTTCTTGCAGGTATTTCAAATAATCAACGGTCAAACTTAACGTCTCATCAACGTAGTAATCTTTCTTTATCTTCGCTTCATCATCGAGCAAATCTTCTAACTCGTGTTTTTCTAATTTGTCCGTGTTCAGCCGCTCCTGTTCGGCAAGATACTGCGTTTCATTAAGTGGAGTCGTTTTTTTCGCACGTAACTCTTTGTATGCTGCCATCTGACTTTGTAACTTTCTGAAATCTTCGCTTCCGGCAACCCGCTCATCGGCTTTCTTTTGCAATTCGGCGGTAATTTGCTGCGTCACGTAGTCCGTCCGCGGCGTGAAGTGTGCAGCCGGTGCAACTTTATTGAACGTCAGCGCATTATCCAAATCTGCCTCGCAAATGTCCTCGTACGTTTCCGAAGCGGACGGCAAAATAACGTCTGCCGCCACCCCGATGCGTTGTGTCGAAATGCCGCTCGGACGGTAAAAACCTTGTATCGTAATTTTTCCTACCCCAAGAGATGACTTGTCTGAAGAGAATATCCGTTCGCTTATATCCTGCATCTGCTGAACCGTTCCCTTGCCGTGCGTTACGGTATCGCCGATGATTAAACCCCGCTTGTAATCCTTGACAGCACCAGCAAAAATCTCACTCGCACTCGCAGAGAATTTACTTGTCAACACGACAAGCGGACCCGTCCAATCACAACTAGGGTCAACATCATCCCGCTGCTGCGGACGGGAACTCGTCTCATCTTTCGTTTGAACAACGTTGCCGGAGTCAATAAATAACCCTGTCAGAGAAATCGCTTCGCTTAACGACCCGCCGCCGTTTTTACGCAAATCCAGTATCACGGCATCGACATTTTGCTGCACAAAATCGCCGAGCATCTTTTTAATGTCCGTCGTGGTACTGCGTGCATTCGGGTCGCCCCGCCGCAGGGCATCCATATCGAGATAAAAGTCCGGCAAGCCAATAAAACCGATTTTGTAGGGCGTACCGTCGGTCTTCTTTCCAGACTCAAAGATTTCCGACTTCGCCGCTTTGTCGGCTAACTTGACTTCATCACGGACGATTTCGATTACTTTCGATGTTCCGCCGTCAACCGGTACGATTTCCAAACGGACAACCGTTCCCTTTGCGCCGCGTATCTGTTTGACGACATCACTCAACTTAAAGTCAACAATATCTTCTATTTTGCCGTCTTTCCCTTGTCCAACTCCGCGTATTTTGTCGTTGACTGCCAACAAGCCGCTTTTGTCAGCCGGTCCACCTTTGACAATTGCCTGGATGACCGTGTAACCGTCCTCGCTTGTCAGTGTTGCTCCGATGCCTTCGAGCCGCTTTCCCATCATCGTGTTAAACGACTCCAACGTAGAAGGAGACATATAGGCAGTATGCGGGTCAAACGCACTGCCGATAGCCGTCAACACAGTTTCAAGAACCTCGTCATTGGCTGCCTTGCGGACATCATCAAGAAGCGTCTTGCTTTCAATATGCCCTTCAAATAACATCCGCTTGCGGAAACTTACATACCGCTTCTTCAAACGTTCGACAGGGTCTTCATCTGTTTTTTTGACACCGGCTTTTTTCGTTTCTGCTTGCTGTAATTCCTTGTTTTCCGCTTTTTTCTCCTGTTTCTTCTTCTCTTCAAGAGCATCAGATTTCAAGACAAGTATATCCACTTTGAGACGCTTCCGCCACCGGTCGTATGCTTCTTCGGGGGTTGCCGGAAAACGCTGCAAGCCTTTCTGCTGTATCACGTTTTCATCCAAGGTGAACTCACGCGACTTGTCCCTGACAAAGTATTCGTCTTGCGTAAAATCCAGCGGTGCAGACAAAATCTTCGCAATCATATCGGCACGTTCTTTGACACGGTCAAGATACCGGTTATAAATTTCAAACGCCGGTTTGACATCCTGCTTCTTCACCAATTCGCAAAGTTTCAATTCGTACTTTCTCTTAAATTCATCAATGTCCGACTGATAGAAATACATTTTGCTTGGGTCAAGCGATTTAATGAAAATACGGAACGCTTCCTTTGACACCGTTTCATCGAGCGGTCTTTGGGAAATATGCATTTGTTCGAGAATGTGCACAAAAGACAGGGCGATTGCTTTGTCGCGCTGAGCCGGCACCAGCGGCAGCAGTCCTTCAGGGGACGAAACGCTGACGGCGGAAACTTGTCCCGGAGGTGTAATCGGCTCTCCGTTACAGGCGGTTACACAAAGAACAAGGGAAAAAAAAGAAAGACAGACTATCCGGTAAATCATTGAGTTTTTGAGAAGTTAATTTTGAGGAGATATTGTCAGCGGGACTTTCTCGCTGACAAAGACGCAAAGGCACGTCTCCCCGTAGTATATCAGTTCATCCGCTTTGATGCAATAGAAAAAACGGCAGAAAAAGAACGGGGCAACCTCCTTGTCAAGGTTAAACCATCAACAGTTTCTTTCACCAGCAAAAGACCGCAAAATTCGGGAATGGAGCGGCTGCCGCAATTTGCGTATCACCGATATTTCTATCTGACGAATCCGCTCCTTCGACAACGAATACTTTTTGCTGGTCTCCTCAAGCGTTTGCGATGTGCCGTCCCACAAACCGTAGCGGTCTTGAATCACGTTCCGCTCCACGTCCGCCAAGTCGCTCAACGCATCAAAAATCTTATCCCGCAGCGTTGCGTCGGAAACATTTTTTTCGGGGGCAACCGCATTGGAATCTTCAATGACATCGGAATACGATTGCCGGCTGTGAGCATTAAGCGGTGCATCAAGCGAAACAGGACTGCTGCTGTACTGTAATAACTGCGAAAATTTCTTCAGCGGGATATGACAGATTTCTGCCGTTTCGTTGAAAGTCGGCTCGTTTCCGGTTTCAGTTCTGAAATACTTTGCCGTGCGGTGAATCCGTAATAGTGTGTCCTGCAAATGGACAGGCAAACGTATGGTTCGTCCGCCATCTGCAATTGCCTTCAAAATCGACTGCCGAATCCAAACCGTTGCACACGTTGAAAAACGCAAAGCCCGCCTGCGTTCAAATCGGTCAATAGCACGCAATAAACCGATGTTGCCTTCCTGTATCAAGTCAAGAAAGGACACCCCGTGGTTCCGGTAATGCTTTGCGATAGAAATCACCAGACGTAAATTGGCTGTTGCAAACCAATTTTTGACGCTGCTGTATTCCCGCTTTGCTGCTTGGAGCTGGTCAAGAAAACGTTTGAGCGTCTGCGGTGTTTCTAACAATATCTCCTGCAAAAACCGGAAACGTTTTTGCAGGCGTTTTTTTTCTACCCCGCTGCCGGTGTTCGGATGCTGCCCTATCCGATGTTGCAGAGATTGCATTACCAGAGCGATACGTTCGAGTGAATGAACTTTCGGAACAGTCAAATTAACCCGCAATCGCAATTCCTGTATCAATCGGGCTGCACGGCAGCGGCGCATCCGTATCCGCTTCCAGATTTGCCGTTTTACCTTGCCGGGAACCGATTTTTTCAGCAGCAGCCGAAAATTTGCCCGGTTACGCGACCGAATTTTGATGAGAGTCTCCAAATGCTGTAAAGCAATCTGCCGAGCCGATTCACAGCCGGCTTTATCGATACTCGACAGCGCAAGACAGCGGCGTCGATTCCGTTTTCCTTCGGCAATTCGGCGTAAAGTTTGTATCACCTTGGCGATGGTGTAATCAGAAGATGCCGCTGCGGCGTAATACCGGCACCGAGTTTTTTCAATCTCCAACGTACCCCGCTCCTCTTCCTGCCGCGACAGTACAGGAATGTCTTTCATATCACTGAAATACATACTCACCGCATCGGCATTGAAAACGTCA
Source organism: Planctomycetaceae bacterium (assembly GCA_031289675.1). Lineage (GTDB taxonomy): Bacteria > Planctomycetota > Planctomycetia > Pirellulales > Thermoguttaceae > WRKP01. Next base: position 6,957 of record JAITOZ010000033.1, on the reverse strand, counting down.
TCACTGTAACCGAAGTGGTCTTCCGTTATGCTGACCTGACTTTCAAAGCGTGGGGAATGATTCATCTTAAACACCTCCAGGGCAAATGCAAGGTTAAAATATGTCTTGCGGCGCAGCAACACTATTGTCATCACTAGCAATATGTATGCCATTTAGCAACAAAGGAGAAGTCTTTCGATAATATATTGCTATAATTGAAGTTATAATAATTTTCACAATATATGAAATTTTACGGCTGTTAAAAAAGCGTATTATTTTGCAAATTTTAGGTGTATTTTTATGCACGTCATTGCAAAATAATGCACTTTAATAGAAGAATGTAAGACAGTTAAACAAGATTATTGCCGGTCATTATTGGTTCCCAGAAGTTCCGCTGCATAACCAGCACCGAGTTGCGTAATATCCCGAAAGCGAATAACGGCTGCTGGCGGGATCGATGTACTGTTTCCGTTTGTGCCGGTATTTGTATCGGCGGTATTGTCTGTTTGCGGAATTCCGCACTCTGACGCATCAATCCAAACCTCTAACCGCGCTGTCGGCGATTTTTCATCAAAACGTCCAACGATGTTTGCCTTAAACACCGCTCCCTGACCGCAAAAATACGGCTCCAATTTTTTCATTTGAGCAAGGTCGGTTATAATGCCGTGCGTATATATCCAAAACGGATAATGCATCTCCGGTAATTCAATCAGGTAAGGGTCGCTGACCCGCTCTGCCAAAATATATTCTATCGCATCTGTAAGGTCTATTTGTGTAATACCCGACCCGCTCTCCGATAATGCAGCGGCGGCAATATCAAAATTTTCTCCGAAGAGAGAGTCCATCGTATTATCCTGCTGCACAAATAATTGTAACACCGTTCGGGGAGCCTGGTTGATATTGATTCGTCCCGACACCGGTTTATCGCTCGTTGATAAATTATCGTACAATAACGGAAGATACTCGTTCATCGCATCAGGGTCATCGGCAAAAGGCGAACCTTCATTGCCGGTTAAATCAAGAAGTGAATTGATTTTTGTTGCTGCCGTCCCGCCTGCCGCCAGTGCGAATAATGCTGTACCGAGGCTGGCATCCGCTCCGCTGCTGCCCGTACCGGTATTACTGCTGCCCGTGCCGGTATTACTGCTGCCGGCTCCCTGCAACCGGTATTGAATAATGTAATCGACCCACGTTTCGTCTTCAAAACGCTCTGCTAATTGAGTCTGCAATTCTTCGAGGTCGTCCATATTGACGTTAATCTTCGGCAAGCCGTCCGGCGAGTACATTGATTCCCGGCTGTCGAGCGTCAGGAGCGAAATCAATCCCAGATTCAGCGAACCGTCAAAAACGTCAAACTCGTCCAATGTTGATTCGTCCGGTTCGCCGAGGTCAATTACGCCGTTTCGGTTCCAGTCGATACCGTACAACAACTTCGGCGTTATTCCCCGCACGAGCAGCAATTCATCAAGCGAATCCGGCAGGGCATTGCGGGTATAATACGGCGGGTCAAGTTGTCCGTAGTATTCGTCTTCGGCACCGTAGTCCCGCACTTCGCTGTCTGCGTCCATCCAATCAAGCAGGGCATCGGCAATGTCTTCGGTAACGCCCGGCAGCCGCATCAACACCGCCTTTCCTTCCCCCGGCTGTGTTTCTTCGAGTTGCATCACCCAGCGCAGATTGAGTTTTGCCGACTCGTCTTCGAGACCGTAACGGACAGTTTCGCCGGTCAGGACGCTGTCATCGGAGAGCATCGGGGCAATGACGGAAAAGCGTCCCACGTCCCGATAATCAATGTTGCCGGCGGTTGTTTGCGTACCTGCGGATGCACCGGTCATTGAGATTGTACCGTCTGTTACAATATGTCCGCAGAGTTCATTTTCATTATCGTAAAGTCCGCCGAGTTCTAAAATATATTGTTGGTCTCCTGCAAGCAGAGACCGCAGATATTCGCCTCCGGATTCCGCAAGGAGCCGGACTTGCGTTTGCCGCAGCGACATATTGGTTCCTTTGCGTTCGGCAAGCATAAATTTGGAGAACGTATAGACGGAGAGTGTCATCAGAACGACGACAATGAGAACGACGACCAAAATGACTCCGCTGCGTTTCGACATTAAGTCTATTGTATCATAACGGGTTACGGCTGCAAACAACGGAGGAAAGCCTCCCGCCCTCCGGTTCTTGTTTCGTTTTTCCTCTTGCCTCTCTTTTATGGAAACGTTACTCTCCGCCATGCTCATTGCCCATACGGCATTGTCCATACGGTTTTTAACTCGCTTTAGAGGATAACAGTCCGTGCTGCTGCGTCTTACCGGTATTTTCGTTTTCGTGTGTCTGTTGCCGTGCTGGGCTGCCGCCCAGACACCTGCGCCGATGTACTACGGTTCTATTGTGAACGAAATCGGCACACCGGCAGCCGCTGATTCCGTACTGGATTTTTCACCCATTTACGTTGCTCAAAATACATCGCCGGCATCTATCGGTACACCGGCAGTACCGTTGACCGCAACCGCTCCGGCAACGCCTTCGCCGCCGATGACCGCTCCACCGGTGCTGCCGTCTTTCGACCCGTATGCGGCTCCCGCTTCAACATCTTGGCTTTCTCCGTTCACACAAACAACGGCAAACGCCGCAACAACATCGCCGCTCGGACAATCATCATCTTCGTTAAACACCTTCGACAAATTCGCTCCAAACACCGTTCAAGCCATCCGCCGTTTTCGGGAAGCGACCGCCGTTGATTTTTCGTTTATGCCCGGCGGAGGGAAAAACAATTCTTTCGGTCTCGGTCAAATCGACTTACAGATGCGGCTGGCGTTTCCGTGCCGGTTTATCCCGAACAACGGCGGAAATACGTCCGGCACCGGTTGGTTTTTTATTGTTCCGGGTGCCAGTCTTACTTGGTTCGACGGTCCGCTCGGACCGCCGGATATGTCCGCAAACGCCTTCGGAACTTTCCTGAAATTCGGAACAGAACCGCAATTCAACAACATTTTCGGTTTGAAGGCTTGGGGACAACTCGGTATTTTTTCGGATTATCACAAGGCTACATCAGAGGCTTTCCGGTTGAGCGGAAACCTCGAAGGAACGATTCGGCTTTCGCAGCAAATGCAGATTGCTGCCGGCGTACTGTATCTCGGCAGAGAACGTGTCCGCCTTTTGCCGACCGGCGGTTTGATTTATACACCGAACGATGATTTAACTCTTCGGCTTGTTTTTCCTAATCCGAAAATCACGAAAAGACTTTGGAAAGGTCAGCGTGCCGACATCTCCGGTTATATCAGTGCCGATTACTGCGGCAGCACTTGGGACATAAAGAGCATCGGGGCAACGGACTACAACGACATTCACCTCGGTACCGGATTGGAATTCATCACGCCGCAAAAAATCGCCGGTTACCTTGAATCCGGCGGTGCTTTCGCAAGAGAACTTTACACGGACGGACACCGCTGGAACAAAGCTCCGAACGTACTGTATTTGAAAACAGGATTCGTATTTTGACGCAGTGAAATGCCCCTGACGATGCCCAATATCATTAACCGTTACATTATTCGTGAATTGAGTGCCGTTTTTCTCGGCTCTCTTGCGGCTTTAACAAGCGTATTGATCATCATCGGTCTCGTTAAGGAAGCGGTGCAAAACCACGTTCCGCTTGTACACGTCATCCAACTCGTTCCTTATGTTGTTGTCGAAATGTCCCGCATTTCGCTGCCGGTAACGCTCTTGCTGGCAGTAACAACGTTCTTCGCTAAAATGTCCGGCAGCAATGAAATCACGGCTCTTAAATCGCTCGGAATACCGCCGAGAAAGGTCTTCTTGCCGATTTGGTGTTTAAGTATCCTCATTAGTATCTTTGCCGTCTGGGTGAACGAAATGGCGGTCACGTGGGGGCGGACGGGTGCTGCAATGGTTATCTACAAAGGGGCAGAAGATATTCTCCTTGGACAACTGAAAACGACGCACCGTTTTGAAACGGATAAAAAAGATATTACGATAATGGTTCGCGGAGTTGAAAATAAAAAACTGATTCATCCGACCATCATTCTCAAAAAAGAATCGGCAACGATTGAAGCCGAGACAGCTGAAATCAATATTGACTTTAACAACGAGATAATGTCGGTCAACCTTGTGGACATTAAAGTCATTGGGGAAAGAGGTACGTTCCGAATGGCAAGTCAACAGCGGGAAGTAACGATTCCGTTGAGCGAAATCATATCGGCAGGGACGCAGGATTCCAGTCCTTCGGTGATGGCTCTCGCCAAGATACCGGAACAAGTTGACGAAACACAAACGAGTATCGAAAAACAGCGCAGAACGATTGCCGCTTATCGGATTTTCGGGGCAGCGTTCGGTTCTGCCGAGGACTGGAATTTACCGGCGGTTACGGATGCGGAGAAGAAAATCACAAGTTTGCAAACGGCGGTCAGCCGGTTAAATGTCGAACCGTACCGGCGTTGGGCAACGGGATTCAGTTGTTTTTGTTTTGTTTGGCTTGGGGCTCCGCTGGCGGTTTGGATGAGGAAGACGGATTTCTTTTCTAGTTTTTTTGCGTGTTTTATTCCGATACTGCTGTTGTACTATCCGCTCTTGATGTTCGGCTTGGATCAGGCGAAAAACGGCAATTTACCGCCGCTTGTTGTTTGGCTGGCGAACTTGGGTATTTTTCTCGCCGGTTTCTGGTTCTTGCAAAAGATACACCGGTATTAGCGGTCAGTGTACGGTGGGTGTTGAGTTGTTCACACACCTGCGTTTTAGCCGCTATTTATTTCCTTCCCAGACACACTGTCAGCACAGCGATATCAGCGGGACGCATTCCCGGTATCCTGCCCGCCTGCGCTAAATCCGCCGGACGGACACGTTCCAAACGTTCCTTCGTCTCGTTCCGCAAATGCGGTACCGCCGAATAATCAAAGTCCGCCGGTATCCGCACCGCCTCTAACTTGCTGTTCCCCTCAATATCCAACTCCTGCCGCTTAATATAACCCTCGTACTTCGTATCAATGCAAACCTGCTCTGCCGCCTGTTGGGATATACCCGACACCTCCGGCACACGCTCTGTAATCTGTTCCCACGTTGTCTCCGGTCTCGCAAGATACTTCAACATATTGCCGTTTGCATCGTGTACGGATGCCAACGCTTGCTTGGCAGTGCCGATTTCCTGTAACTTTTGTTTCAGCCGGTCATAACGGGCATCATCCGCCAAACCGGCATTGTAACCGATTGCCGTCAAACGCCGGTCGGCATTGTCGTGCCGCAAAAGCAGCCGGTATTCCGCCCTGCTCGTGAACATTCGATACGGTTCGTCCGTTCCCTGTGTTACGAGGTCGTCTATCATCACACCGGCATACGCTTGGTCGCGGCGGAAAATAAGCGGTGTCTTACCGGCAATTTTCAATGCAGCATTGCCTCCCGCAATCAATCCGAGCATTGCCGCCTCTTCATAACCGGTCGTGCCGTTCAACTGCCCCGCAAGATACAATCCTTCAACGGCTTTCGTCTCCAATGTCGCTTTCAGTTGATTCGGCGGCGCATAATCATATTCAATCGCATAAGCGTAACGCATTATTTCAGCATTTTCTAAACCGGCAATCATCCGAATCATTTCGTTCTGCGTCTCCCGCCCGAAACTCGTTGAAAAGCCGTTGATATAGACTTCGTTTGTATTGCGTCCTTCCGGTTCAAGGAATAATTGGTGCCGGTCTTTACCGGCGAAACGGTCAATTTTTGTTTCTATTGACGGACAATACCGCGGCCCTGTTGACTGGATTTGCCCGCTGTAAGACGGTGCCTCTTTCAAATGTTTCGCAATAAAATTGTGTAATGCCGGATTGGTGTAGGTCATCCAGCACGGAATTTGTTTCAACAGCGGCAGCGAATCGTTCATAAACGAAAACGGTTCAGGGGCATCGTCGCCAAGATGCGGTGTCAGTTGCGTATAATCAATACTTCGTGCATTGATGCGCGGCGGTGTACCGGTTTTGAAACGTTTCATTTCGATGCCCAGCGACCGGAGCGAATCGCTGATACCGACAGCGGCGGGTTCTGAGGCGCGTCCGCCGGACAATTTCCGTTCGCCGAAGTGAATCAAGCCGTTGAGAAATGTCCCGCAGGACAACACAACGGCAGATGAATGGATAATGCTGCCGTCGTCAAGACGCAGACCGGTAACTTGCCGGCGGCTGTTGACGACGATGCCGACGGCGGTTTCCTGACGAAGGTGCAGGTTCGGCTGATTTTCGAGCGTTTGTTTAATGAATACCTGATACGCTTTTTTATCGGCTTGGGCGCGGGGTCCTTGCATTGCCGGTCCTTTACGGCGGTTGAGCATACGGAACTGGATGCCGGTCGCATCAATGGCTTTCGCCATTATTCCGCCGAGAGCGTCAATTTCACGGACAAAGTGTCCTTTGCCTACTCCGCCGATTGCCGGATTGCAACTCATTTGGGCGACCGTATCAAGATTACTGGTCAAGAGAACCGTTTTTGCGCCGATTCGGCTTGCGGCAAGTGCCGCTTCCGTCCCGCAATGACCGGCACCGACAACGATTACATCATACATAGACACATCATACATCGAATTGACGAAAAGGCAAAGAGTAATTAACGGTCTTTTTAGAGTATATTAAATTGGCTCTTGCCTATCGTCACGTCTTTTTTAGTAAATTGTAACGATATTGAATAGGTTTTCATTTCGGTGCTTGAAGCGGACCTTACATTCTTTGAGAAACAAATTGAACTTACTATGCGGAATTCCATTGAACTTTCGCAGATGTCTCTTCGCTTGATTCCAAAAGTTTTCAATGCCGTTAATGTGATTTTTGCCTTCAGCAAATTCCTTGGAATGATTGATTCGCAGATGTTGGAATTCGGAGATGTCAAGGGCATTGTACGACCTGAAATGGTCAGTGTAAATGATGCTGTCAGCCCTGATTTTCCTGCGGATAATCGGTATCAAAGGTTTTCTTTGACATCATAAATCAT
>JAITOZ010000219.1 GCA_031289675.1 Planctomycetaceae bacterium | reverse complement strand
ATTCCGGCAGATGGCGGTAATATCCAGAACACTGCCGCAGCATCCGCCGCCGAGACATATCGGTTACAAAAATTGACGGCAGCCGCCTTTGAGAAAAAATTTCTCGACAAACTCGGCAGCCGATTCGTTGCCGTCCGCAATAAAGAAAACTCCGCAGACACAGCGGTATATCAATGCCCTCTTCAAGACGGCAGCGGGATTGAATTTGTCATCGACCGGAAAAATAATACCGTTACAATAAAAGGTACGCAGCCGCGCAGTACATCTGCCCTGCAACTTGTCCGGCTGCTTGACGCTGCGGATGAAGCCGAATTTGTGCCGGTACAAAAATCAAGTATCGTTGCCGTCAAACACGTTGCCCAAAGCGTCAACCAGGAAACACAGCGCGGAGAAACTTCTAAACCGGCAACACTGCCGTCTCCGCTTGACCAGTCCGGCAGCGTACTCGGTCCCGTACAGATTGATGTTATTGACGGTCTCGAAACGATGGTTATCAAAGGCTCGCCCAAAGATGTTCAGGCGATTCTCACTATCATTAAACAACTCGAAACGATGTCCCTCGAACACGAGCCGGTCATTGAACTCGTGCCGCTCCAGCACGCCGATTCGTACCGGGTCGGAAGACTTGTTCAGCAACTCTATTCATCAGTGTATCTGGCACGGCGGGGAAATGTTACGATATTACCGCTTATCAAGCCGAATACCCTTTTGATGATAGGAAAAGAAGAAAGCATCAAAGCCGCCAAAGAATTGTTACAAAAACTCGATACCCCCGTTGCAGCCGATGCCGGTTTTCAGGTTTTCCGCTTGAATCACGCTGCTGCCGAAACTCTTGCAACACAAATATCGCAGTCTTTTACTGCAAGACCGGGCTACGGCAACGGATTAGAAACGCAATTAAGCATCGTTGCCGATTTCCGAACCAATGCGCTGATTGTCCAAGCCAATCCGCGTGATTTGGTGGAGGTTGCGGCAATGATTCAGCAACTTGATACTGCCGGGAGCAATATCACAAACCTTGTCAAAACCTTTCCGCTTAAAAATGCCCTTGCATCGGAATTGGCAACAACGCTGCAAGGTGCTTTCACCGGTACCTCTGCGTCCGGTACGTCCGGCGGCGGTTTCGGTACTGCCGCATCGTCGAATACAGCAAGTCAGCGGGGGGCGCAACTGACACTCGGCAAAGTGGATAAAGACGGCAATATGATACGCTCAAGTATTTTATACGACGTGAAAATCACAGCCGACACCCGCAGCAATACCATTATTGTAGCGGCACCGCAGGAAACGCTGCCGCTTATTGAAGCCTTGATTACGCAACTCGACCAACTGCCGTCGGCGGAGTCGCATCTCAAAGTTTTTACCCTTGTTAACGGCGATGCCTACACGCTGGCAACAATGCTGCAAAATCTGTTTTCGTCCGGTACAACGTCCGGCAGCGGTTTCGGCGGAACAACGTCAGCGCAGTCGAATCAGATGGCAGTTGTCCGACCGGGTATCGAGGAAAGCGACAGCACGCTTGTTTCCGTCCGGTTCCAAACAGACATCCGCACAAACAGCATCATCGCTTGTGGAACAGCAGGAGAATTGGTTGCTGTCGAGGCATTATTGTTACGCCTTGATGCAGAAAACGCCAATAACCGCCAAGTGATGATGCTCAAACTCATCAACACGCCGGTGGAACAAATCGCCCCGATTTTACAGCAATATGTTGAGACCGAGAGGCAACTGGAAATTCAGAACAGCACAACGCTTCTTCCGCAAAGTCCTCTCGAACAGTACCAGAAGAGACTGAATGTTGTTGCCGAACCCATCGGTAATTATCTGATTATCAGTACGACACCGCGATACTACAATCAGATACGGAAAATTGTCAGGGAACTGGACGAACGTCCGTTGATGGCGGCAATTCAGGTTTTGATTGCCGAAGTGCGTCTGGACAACGGTAAAGACTTCGGCATCGAACTTGGTTTGCAGGATTCGCTGCTCTTCGACCGGAGTTTGCCGACGGGAGCAGCCGGTCAGTTACTGCCGGGTTTTTTGTTCGGTGACGCGTCGCAGGGACTGCCGCTTGCCAATGTCCAGTCGGGAACAGTCGGTACACAGGGGATTACAAGTCTCGGTGTCAACCGCTCACCGACAACAGGTATCGGCGGATTCACTTTCTCGGCTTCAAGCGAATCGGTCAGTCTGCTCGTCAGGGCTTTAGAGACGCAAAGCAAACTGCGCGTCCTTTCAACGCCGAACCTGATAACGATGCACAACAAGCGGGCTTCGATTTTGGTCGGTCAAAAGGTTCCGTTTGTTTCCGGTATCAATACGACCAACGGGACAACGCAAAGTCAAACGGAATGGAATGAAGTCGGTACGATACTCGACATCACGCCGCGCATTATGCCCGACGGAATGATTGCGATGGCAGTGTACGTAGAAAAATCAAGTATGGGCAGCGAAGCCGACGGTGTACCGCTATACACATCGGGAGAAGGAACATCATCGACCGTTATCCGGCAGGCGAAAATCAATAAAGCCAATGCGCAAACGACGGTGAGCGCGATGGACGGGCAGACGGTCGTCTTTGCCGGCTTGATAACAGAACAAAAAGAGACCGTTACACACAGCGTACCGTTCGTGAACAAGATACCTGTTGTGAAACATTTATTCGAGTATAACTCAAGCCGATGCGAACGTTCGGAATTGCTCATCGTGATGACTCCGACAATCATCCGCAATCGGGAAGATATGGAAATGCTCAAACAACAGGAAACATCGCGGCTGCACTGGTGCATTAACGATGTGGTGAAGTTGACCGGAAATTCGTCAATGCGTTTGCGCAGCGATGATTGGCAGCAGGGCGAGTTTCTGCTGCATAAAGCGGAGCCGGTTATTTTGAATGACCAGCAGTTGCCGCAGGACAGTAAAATTCCCGTTCCGGTACTCGCACCGGCAGTGCCGCAATAATCTGCCGTTTCCTGATTGCCGAAGTGGGAATGATAAATAGCAAAGGACACGAAGACAAAAGAAAGAACATCAGCAAAAAGAAACTTTTGTTCTTAGCGTCTTCGCGATTGAAGAACAAAAAACAGTCAGAAAATAATTTTGATATATCGTACAGTAATACATTGTACCGCTAAACTAATGAAACATTATCTAACCTCTCATATCATTTGTTATCCGGTTCTTACCGTCCTCCTTTTTTCGGGCTGTGCTTCGATGCACAAGCCGGACTTGTCGAAGTTCAAACCGGCGGGACCAGCGCAGTCCGTTGTTGCGGTTTGGGAACCGGCGGTCAACACAAACGGCGATAAACCGGTGCGCGGATTCGGCGGACGTGTTTATTTTTACGACCAAAGTCAGACAAAGCCTGTCAAGGTTCACGGAGACATTGTCGTTTATCTGTTCAACGAAGAAGGGCGGATGATGGACAATACGAAGCCGGACGAGGGTTACGTTTTCGATGACAAGACGCTTAACAGCAAGAGCGTCTATAAGAAATCGAAACTAGGACCGTCGTATAATCTTTGGATACCGGTGGACAGCGAAGGGGCGGACGGCAAGGCGAAGAAGGTTTCACTGATAGTCCGTTATATGCCGAAAAAAGGTGCGTCTGTGGTGAGTTCACAGTCAACGGCTTATTTGCCCGGCAAACATAATACGAACGAAATGCTGGCACAAACGGAACGGGCGGGCATTCAGCAGGTGGGGATGATGCTGCCGAAACCGGATTCGGATAGAAGTACTTTGACGGAAGAAAAGCCGATAGAGATAAACGAAAACCGTCCGGCAGCCATGCAGACGGTTACGATAAAATGACAAAACGTGAGGGCGTTGTTTCCTAATTATTATCGCTGTAACCCTTTTTATATTAAGTAGTTATAAAAACATAAAATTATCTGTTTAACGAATTACAAAAATTGATATTTTTATAACCGATTGAGATAAAAGGACTTATAGAAAAAACACAAATTTTGCAATTCGTTAAGCAATAATTACATAACTATTTATTTAACAAA
>JAITOZ010000122.1 GCA_031289675.1 Planctomycetaceae bacterium | reverse complement strand
TTTGCCCCATCCTGTCTCCATTTTGACTTGTCCTGTCTCCATTTTGACTTGTCCTGTCTCCATTTTGACTTGTCCTGTCTCCATTTTGACTTGTCCGCACCCTTAATAGTAATACGTCTACAAACTCTTACCCTTATTCCCTTAATTGACAAATAAGGGGAAAGAATGAATGGCAACCCGTGCTATTAAGGGTACCGGAGAAAAATAAGGGTTTCGGACAAAGGAAAACCTTGTCTTGCGATGGCGGCTCTGAAGTCCGCATCAATTACCCCTGTTGATGGCGTTTGCCTGATAAGTCATAATTACGCAGCACATAGTTAACAGGAGAAACAAAATGAACGCTTCTGCACTGTGCAGTAATATCCAAGCCGGTGAGCCGCGGCGGCTGTTGGCTCGGCGGCGCGGAGATTTGCCGGTCGGCGAATCGGGACGGCGGCGCGTCTGACTATGCGGGCAGCCTCATCGGCGTGCGGGTTGCCCTCGTTAGCGGGAAGTAAAGGGACATCCCCTCCGGTAGGTAATCCGGCGGGACGGAGCGAAACGGAGCAGAGCGATAATGCCCTCTTGCTTATTTGCCGCATTAAGAGTACAATACGCCCAGTCATTGTGGGTCATTTGCCGTTATAGGTCATCGCCTACAACCCCAAGGAAGGGACACAAATGGAAACAGTATTTTATTCATATTCAATGGACGATAAATCCGCCGTGAGCGGCGAAAATCACGGTGCGGAAACAAGAACGGAATCTATCGACAGCGGACTGCGCCGCTCCATCTCCGCTACCCGGCAGTTTTTTTTCAATCATCAGCATCCCGACGGTTATTGGGTTGCCGAACTCGAAGGCGATGCTCTCCTTCAAAGCGAAACCATTATGCTCCTCGCCTTTCTCGGTGAGGAAAATTCCGAATTGGCAAAAGCCTGTGCCGTTCAACTGCTCGATACACAACTTCCCGACGGCGGCTGGGGTATGTACACCGGCGGCAAATCCGATGTCAATAATACCGTCAAAGGTTATTTCGCTCTCAAATTGACCGGACACGACCCGTCCGCCGATTATATGCAAAAGGCAAGAGTCCGCTCTCTGGAACTCGGCGGTGTCGATAAGGTCAATAGTTTCACTCGATTCTATCTCGCTGTTTTAGGGCAAATTCCGCACAGCGTCTGCCCTGCCGTTCCGCCGCAAATGATGCTTTTGCCGAAATGGTCGCCGATGAGTATCTATTCGATGAGTGCGTGGTCAAGGACGATTTTCGTGCCGCTCTCCATCGTTTCGGCTCTCGCTCCGGTGCGGGAAATACCGGCAGAAAAAGGCATTAAGGAAATATTCGTCAAACATCCGTCACAGTGGGGACAACTGACTGCACCGGGCAAAAAGTTGTCGAAAAATCCGCTTTCGCAGGATAGATTTTTCCGGCTGTGCAATTCGGCAATGCGGCTCTGCCGCCGCTTCGGTTTTACACCGCTTCGGAAAACCGGCATTGAAAAAGCCAAGCAATGGATTCTCGAACACTGCAAGGACAGCGACGGACCCGGGGCGATTTATCCGCCGATTGTTTGGGCGCGGATTGCGTTCAAGGCACTCGGTTACAGCGATGATTCCGAAGAGATTCAGTATTTCCGAAAACAGTTGAACGATTTGGTCATTCGCAACGAAGAGCGGGGCAGCGTGCGGATTCAGCCCTGTAAATCGCCGCTTTGGGATACGGCACTGACATTAAAAGCGTTGATGCTCGGCGGTTTAACGGCGGCGCATCCTGCCGTAAAAAAGGGGGTGCAATGGGTGCGGTCGAGACACATTAAAGATACCGCCGGCGATTGGTCAAAGCAGCGGTCAACGAAAGATTTTAACCGGGATGATTCTCAATGCCCCAACGGCTGGTGTTTTGAGTTCAACAACGCTTTTTATCCCGACTGTGATGATACGGCAATGGCGTTAATGGTGCTTGCCGGCCGGTTCGATTGCGGCGGCGCACATTTTCAGGGCAATGTTTCGCAAGGGGGACAGGCAAATAGTTTGCCGCCGGATTTACGCCTGATGGTTTGTGAGTCATTCGATTCACTGGCAGCGGCAAAGCAAAGTGCGCTCGATGTTGCCGACACAACGGCGGCGATTAAGAGCGGTCTTCGCTGGCTTTTGGCGATGCAGAACAAAGACGGCGGCTGGGGGGCGTTCGACCGGAATAACAACCTTGAAATTCTCTGCAAAGTCCCCTTTGCCGACCATAATGCGATGATTGACCCCAGCACGCCGGACTTAACGGGACGTGTGATGGAGTCACTTGGCAGGCTCGGTTTTTGTGCCGGGCAGAATCCTGAAATTGACCGTGTTGTGAAATATATGCGGAAGGAACAGCAGGCGGACGGCAGTTGGTTTGGACGTTGGGGAGTCAATTACATTTACGGTACGTGGCAGGCATTGACCGGTTTGACGGCAGTCGGAGTTCCGGCGGATGATTCTGCCGTTGCTGCCGGTGCGAATTGGCTTTTAGCGCATCAGCAGCCTTGCGGCGGTTGGGGTGAATCACCGGATTCGTACGAAGACCCGTCGCTTCGGGGATGCGGAACGCCGACGGCATCGCAAACGGCTTGGGCGGTGATGGGACTCATCGCGGCGGGACGAATTGATGATGCGGCGGCGGAGCGGGGCGTGAAATTTCTTCTTGACCGGCAGCGGGACGACGGAACGTGGTTCGAGCCGGAGTTCACCGGTACGGGTTTCCCGCAGGTATTTTACTTGAAGTACCATTATTATTCGGTGTATTTTCCGTTGATGGCGTTATCGCTTTATGCCTCAAAGACGAAGATGCCGAATATGACGGAGAGCGAAACGGAGCCGATATTGCGGATGCAAAACGTCCGTATCTTTTCGCCGGAGACGGCGTGTTACAATAATTCCAGAGCGGATGACCCGCCGGCGGAACAGCCGGTATTATCTGTATCTGCTTGTGAGACGCTGCACGAACGCCCTGCCGCAGCGGATTGCCTGAAGGATTCCAAACCGGTTACGCTGCGGGTGTTCTTCGGATAAGAGAAAAGGCAGGTGTCCCTTTTTTATATTACTGAACGCAATATAATTTTTCGCTTAGAACCGGTCAGAATAAGTCAATCCCTGTTTAAGCAGCGGGGTAATGTTCTTTTGGATATTATTCGGCGAAACAATAGGGCGGTTACAACGTGTCGGCAGAGAATAACCTTGTCAAAATCTTCGTTTCGTGTTATAATTCGGTGCAATAGTGGTTTTACAAAGGATTTCAACAATGCCGACTCTTTCACGCCGAACGCTTATTAAAACGCTCACCGTTGCCGGTGCCGCCGCTCTGGCCGATGCGTCCTTCGCACAGAATGCCTCCGAAATCGAAGGACTCACCCTCAAAGGAAACATTCGCCAATCCGTCTCCAAATGGTGCTTCGGCAGTTTTCCTCTCGCCGAATTCTGCAAAATCTGCAAAAAATTGGGACTCGTTGCCGTTGACCTCATTGACCCCAAAGATTGGGATACCGTTCACCAACACGGACTCGAAGTCAGTATGAGCAACGTTCCCGGTGCCGGTATTCCAAAAGGCTTTAACCGAATCGAACATCACGATTACCTCCTTCCGATTTACGAAGCATTAATTCCGCAAGCCGCCGAAAAGAAGGTCAAAAACCTGATTTGCTTCTCCGGCAACCGCAACGGTTTAGACGATGATAAAGGAGCCGAAAATTGCGTCATCGGACTAAAAAAACTGATGCCGTCTGCCGAGAAACACGGCGTAAATATCCTAATGGAACTCCTTAACAGCAAAGGACATAAAGATTATCAAGCCGACCATACGGCTTGGGGCGGCAGCGTTGCCCGAAAAGTCGGCAGCGAACGTTTCAAGTTGCTCTATGATATTTATCATATGCAGCGGATGGACGGCGATATTATCGAAAATATCCGTGCCTACAAGGACGTGATTGGACATTATCACACCGCGGGAAATCCGGGACGGAACGACCTCGACGACACGCAGGAACTTTGTTATTCCGCTATCGCCAGGGCAATTAAAGATACCGGATACAAAGGCATTGTCGCACACGAATTTCTGCCGAAAAAGGGCATCGAATCCCTGCGCAATGCCGTACTGCTGTGCGATGTGTAATAGACATTCGGAGCAGCAAAGAAAAGCGGAAAGTGAATCGCAAAAAGGCAACAGACTCCCATAAGTACCCCCTTACTTCCACTTTCGCTTCAAAGAACGGAGGGAGTTAGCCTTAAAGAGCGGGGGGTGTTAGCCCCCCGATGTACTCCCCCCAATACACGCAATCATTCATCCTGCAACGCACTGTAACCTTCGGCACCCGTGCGGACTTTGACAACGTTTTCGACATCATAGACGAATATCTTGCCGTCGCCGATATTGCCGGTGTACAGAACCTTCTTTGCCGTCGCAACGACCAACTCGACCGGTACTTTCGTAACAACCACCTCGACACGAACCTTCGGCAGCAGTTGAATGTCCACCTGAACTCCCCGATAGAACTCGCTGCTCCCTTTCTGCATTCCGCAGCCCATCACTTGCGTTACCGTCATACCGGTAATGTCAATAGCATTGAGAGCCTCTTTGAGGTCATCGAACTTATTTTGCCGGCAGACAATCTCAACCTTCGAGAACTTCGGATGACTGCCGTCACTCGGCTTCGGCACAGCCGTCTTCGGTGCCGTATGGACGGTAACCGCCTGCGAAACCGGCACTTTCCCTTCTTCGTGCGCCGTAACACCGTGCAGTTGGTCCATAATGTTAAAGTCCGCATAAGCACTGGCAAGACCGTGTTCGGTAATGTCAAGTCCTTCGATTTCCTCGTTCGCCGGAACCCGCAAACCGATAGTTGCTTTCAGAATACCGAAAACAACCGCCATCGAAACGGCAACCCAAACGGCAACGGCAGCAACACCGATAATTTGCGTAATAAGTAATTCCGTCCCGCCGCCGTAGAACAAGCCGCCGTCAAGAGCCAGGAGACCGACCATAATCGTTCCGACAGCCCCGCATACGCCGTGAACGGAAATCGCACCGACCGGATCATCCACGTGGAGAACCTTATCAATGAATTCAATCGCAAAGACAAGGAATACGGCAGCAACGGAACCGATAATAACCGCACCCAGCGGACTGACAGCGTCGCAGCCTGCCGTGATACCGACAAGACCTGCCAAAGCACCGTTCAACGTCATCGAAACATCCGGTTTTCCGTAACGAATCCAGGTAATGAGCATCGTAACCACAGCACCGGCAGAAGCGGCGAGGTTTGTTGTTACGAAAATGCTTCCCATCAGTGTCAGCGTATCATCACCGGTCGCACAAACAGTTGACGCACCGTTGAATCCGAACCAGCCGAACCAGAGAATCAGAACTCCCAAACAGCCGAGTGCGACGTTGCTTCCGAGAATAGCGCGGGGCTTACCATCCTTGGTATATTTCCCGATGCGTGCTCCAAGCATTGCCGCCCCAACGAGTGCCGCCACTCCGCCGACCAGATGGACGAGGGTCGAACCGGCAAAATCGTGAAAACCGCGCTGTGCCAGCCAGCCGTCCTCACACCAGCCCCAATGACCGGAAACCGGATAAACGACCGCACTGATGACTACGCAGTAGATGCAGTAGGTACTAAACTTGGTACGCTCTGCCATCGCACCGGAAACGATTGTTGCACCTGTTGCACAAAAGACCGTTTGGAATATCAGGTGGGCAATACCCGGATAAGTCCCTTCGGCATATCCTCCCGGTGCGACGGCTTTGGTACTGAGCCAATCCAAAATACCGAAGAGAGCCGAACCGCCTGCATCGACCGTTCCAAACATAATGCCGTAGCCGACGAGCCAGAAGAAAATCGAGCCGAGCGCAAAGGTCAGCACGTTCTTCATGGCGATATTACCGGTATTTTTTGCGCGGGTGAAACCGGCTTCGACCATTGTAAAGCCGGGGTGCATAAAAAACACGAGAGCGGCTCCGAGCAATACCCAGATGGTATCGACGGATGAAAATTTACCCGCGGTCTCCGCAACGGCATCGGCAACGGCTTGAACCGCCGCCGGCACCGCTTCGGCTTGAGCGAATAAAGGCAAAAGTGTGTCAAAAGTCATAGTGTTCTCCTTGGATTTGGTTACGGCAATAAGACGAATGTCATCGCCCCGTTCTGTACATAAGCAGCATAATCCGTGCCAAAGAGAAAATAACGTTTTTTAGCATTTTTTATCGGTTTTTCTGAAAAATACCGGATAAACCGAGAAAAATACGACATTTTTGTCGATTGATTTAACATTTTTGTCGTGTTTTTGAAACATTAGCCTTGTTGCGTAACTTATAATCCGTTATTGGCGTTGATAATACCGCATATGAGGGTCATTCTTGCGAGATGAGTCGTTCGCCGGTTGCGGAAGGGATGTGCCATTATCTTGAA
>JAITOZ010000099.1 GCA_031289675.1 Planctomycetaceae bacterium | reverse complement strand
GTTCACAACTGTTTCACCGCAGCAAAGTGCTGCAAAATTGACCTCACGTAAGTGTAAGAGAGAGAGAGAGAACAATCCCGTAGAATAGGGTTCACTCTTGTCGAACTTCTTGTCGTCATCGCCATTATCGGCATACTGATTGCCCTCTTGCTTCCGGCAGTGCAAGCCGCACGGGAAGCCGCACGAAGAATGCAGTGCAGCAACAATCTCAAACAGTTAGGGCTGTCGGTTCACAACTACCACGATTCCCGGAACGGTCTGGTGCCGCTCGCCGTCTGTGACTGCCGGCAAGGACTGTTGATATTTCTCCTCCCCTATATGGAGCAAAATGCCAAATGGGACCTCTGGACTTCTCCCTCACCAATTCTCACCGCCACCGATGCCGCCATCGGTGCCAATGCCGATGGAAGCGGAACGACCATTCACGGACTTTTCGCTTATCCGCCGACTCACCGCGCCGCCAGCGGCACCGCCAATAGCAGTGAAAGATCCAATGTTGCCGCCAGAGACTGGTGGGCAGCACTCACCGATGCCTACAAAGAAGATTTTAGCAAAAATCCATCCTGGATATGTCCCACACGCGGAAACCGGGCGAAAAACTACGTTGACCGTGTTATGTACTGGCGGGATAACACCGTGGATTATGACGCTAATGATGATGTCGGAATCGGTCCCCGTGCCGACTACGCCGCCGTCGTCTCGCTTCGGGCTGATGCCGTACCCGGTGCTATGCAGAATTGGCATAATATCGATTACTGGAATTGGCGCGTCGCCAAAGATTCTCCCCGCACGAGCAACAGACACAGTCAAACCCAATGGATAAGTCCCTTCCGTACCGCCGTTTGGACCTGGCAGACTGCGACAAGGGATAACCTGGTTATAACTACAGTCCTTAACAACGCTAACGCAGGCTGGCAGGGCGGACTTCTTCTCACCGACACGAGTAGTATCGGTGCTACTACTGATGACGGTGATGTGGTCAGTAACAGAGCGGCACCGTGGATGACGGGTTTCGGTCCCCGCGACGATTTTTCCTGGTGGTCAGATGGAACCTCAAATCAAATTGCTCTTTCGGAAAAACATATTCCGTCGTGGGCTGTGGGAGCCGAGACTCCTATTAGACGGCTATCAGGGGCTAACTCGACAATTGAAAACGCTGCCGCTTTTTGGGATGCCGGTATAATCAATATCGCTTCTGCGCATGGAAACTGGCTTTTAGTGACACCGTATGTCAGCGGTGCAAATCAGAACAGTCCTGTTGCCAGAACACCCTACGTTGCCCGGGGACCAAATGAACCGGGAACCGGTAAGCCTGCGGCGGCAGGTGCCGTTACGAATGCGATGGTGAGCGGAGCGGATGCGGGCAAGTATAGTTTGGGGAGTGCTCACACATCGGTTTTTAACGTTCTCATCGGCGATGGTTCGGTGCGGGGATTACCTGTAACGATATCTGATGGAACGGTGCTTGCGCTGGCAAGAGTTAACGACGGTGTTGCAGTTGCGCTGCCGTAGTTTTTTCAAATTGAGAATTGAGAATTGAAAATGGAAAATCAGAGGAAAACGGAAAATCGGTTCGGTGTAGAATCGTATCCTAATTCTCCATTATCCGTTATCAATTCTCAATTCATTCCGATTTTCCATTTTCAATTCAACAACGATGAAACATTTAATTACCATTACCCTCTTATTTTTCGCAACAATAACTGCTGGCTGCGGCAGCGGAGTGCGGGTCGGCGGTAAGATAACGCTGGAAGACGGTACACCGCTTGACAAGGGGGCGGTTGTATTCGACAACGGCAAATTGAATTTTCGGGGACAGGTGATGCCGGACGGCAGTTATCAACTCGGCGTTACGAGGGACGCTCAAAAAATTCCCGCCGGCAATTACAAGGTTTGGATTGCCAACACGCTGGAAACGGAAAACTATGGGAGGGAGTACTCGATATATTTTAACACGATTGCGGGAGAATATATGGGGTTAGATACTTCTCCGCTTTCGGCGGCTGTTTTGCCGGGCGGGTCGCAGGTTTTTGACTTTACGCTAAAGCCGGCGGCGGACAGGGTTATCAAAGTCTATGAGGACGGACGGGAAGAAAAACTGCCGGACGATACGAAACCGAATTCAGGTGCCAGCGGAGACGGAGGCGGCAGTCGAGGGAGAAGCAGATAGACAGCGGTCTAAAAACCATAAGAGTTTAACGGCAGTGCCTCTCCTTGTGCGCTGCCATCTATCAATCTTGTTTATGATGGGGTACAATGAGGCGTTATGACTGCCGTTTATGAATATCATATCACCGTTTTGCCTTCAGATATTGATGAAAACAAACACGCCAATAACCTGTGCTATCTCCGCTGGATGAACGAAGCGGCGGTCGCTCATTCGGCAGAAAACGGTTGGTCTGCCCGCCGTTATATTGAACTCGGCTCAACTTGGTTTGCCCGAAAACATACGATAGAATACTTGCTGCCGGTTTATGAGGGCGAAAAACTTGTCATCCAAACCGGCGTTGTCGATTGGAAAAACGTCCGCTCAATAAGAAAATACCGTTTTATCCGAATCAAAGACGACAAAACCGTTGCGAGAGCCGAAACGCTTTGGGCGTTTGTGAACCTTACAACGGGCAAGCCGGTACGCATTCCGCAGGAAGTCACCGATGCGTTTTTTGTTGTTACCGATTGTTTTTAGCAGGAAGTGAAAAGCAGAAGGCGGGGAGTCATTCGCCCTAACGGTCGAAAAGAAAAAAAAGAAGGAGTCTTAACCGATAAAGTTTGCCCTGTCCGCAAACCTCCCCGCTTCCCGCTGTTTGATATTTTTTTACGATTGAGGGTTAAACGGAACGATATTGAATCTATGCCGCAAACTTGGTATTTCCGCATCACGTCCGGTCTGATTCCTCCGAAACTGCTCGAAAAGTCTTTTTTCGCCGCTTGGGGGCGTGTACCCAAAATGTCGTTTGCCGCCCTTCAGGAAAATGAATTGCAGGTTACAAGCGATGCTGCGGGAAGCGGCACCATTCACGTTCCGGTGCCGTTTTCTGATTTCGGCACAATAATGACTGCCACCGAATCGCTCATCGGTCAGGAACGCCCCTATCTGCTTGTCAAGGAACTGTGCCGGGGGACACTCGGACAAATGTATCAGCGGTTGTTTGACTGGCACGTACTCGGCTTTCGCCAGCCGGATGTTCTGCATAATGAACTTACGGCAGCAGCAAAAAGATTTTCCGCTGCTGTTGTTGAAGATATATTTATGCCCGGCTTGGAAAAAGAAATTTTTTCGATTTTAGAAAAATTGATGCACATTAACGCCGAGTCAACCAAAGCGTTCTCCGAACAATCTTTGGCGTGGCGGATGCGGAACAACGAGAAATTACCTGTTTTTTTCGGGGCAGGGATGGCAGACTTACCGCTGGAAACATTAGCGGCACTCGGCTCGTACAGCGACGTTTTGCAAAAGGGTTTTCACACTGTTTTGCCGATGCCGCCGTGGCGGGAACTCGAACCGGAACCAGGGCAGGTTCAGTGGGAACGTTTGGAACACCGCATTGCCAACGCGGTACGAAGCGGAAGGAAAATCATACTGGGACCGCTTTTATCCTTTGCACCGGAATTTTTACCGCAGTGGCTTACAGAACGTCTCGGCGATGAAGGATTTCTGGAAACACGGGTAACCCGCTTTGTCAATTCAATGTCGGAACGTTACGGTTATATTGCTGACGGCTGGATTTTAGCGAACCGTTTTCAATTACAATCGATGCCGGAGGTGCCGCACTCCCGACTGATAGGAATGATACGGATACTGGCGCAGCAGATGCGGAGTCTGGGAATTGAAACGCCGATTCTTGCCGGTATTGAGCAGCCGTGGGGCGAATTTGCGCTGCATCATCAAACAGAATGGGAACAGGTACAAATAGCGGAAGCACTGATGGGCTGCCGGGAAATTGACGCTTTTCTCTTGGAAATGAATCTCGGTAGCGGAAATAACTGTACCCTGCCTTATGACCTGATGTGTTTTAGTAACAAAATTGACCAATGGAGTTTTCTTGAAAAAAAGGTGTACATCATGTTTTCGGTGCCGGACAGCGGGGCAATGACGGCGGAAGACGATACATTACCGCAGTGGACGGAAGCATTGCAGCGGTTCTGGATGGATAATCTGCTTGTCACATTTTTCGGCAGACGGATGGTACGCGGTATCATTTGGACGCATTTGCAGGATAATGATGAAGAGCGTCGGGGCTTACTCGATTCGCAGAAGCAGCCGAAAGAATCATTCCGCCGTTTCGCGGCTTTTCGGGAAACACTCTTACAATAATAAAAGCAAATGTTTTTCCTTGCCGTTATTCCGCTTGCTGCTTATTTCGGTTTGCTGTTCTATCTTTATCGGAGAAGTAAACCGACGGTAATGAAGGGTTCGTCTGCCTTTATCCTTCTCGCCTGGGGACTTTTCGGACTCCTTACGCTCGGACCGGTGCGGCTTCTGATTCCGATGTTTCTGTTCGTTTCCGGCGGATACGCAACCTGGTTCTGCTGGGTACTCGTGTATTTTGCTGCCGTACAAATCATTGCCAAGAAACTCAGAGACGGCGTGATTGTTTATCATTGCCAGCGGGAAATACTGCTGCCCGCTCTTTATCGTTTGGTTCAAAAATTAGACGAGAAGGCACAATGGCACGGAAATGTGTTATCAATGCCCGGATACGCCTTACAATGGACGGTTACCGGAAAAACGTGTCTCGTATTCACTTTGACGCAGCCGCAGCCGTCCAATCCGAACAAGGCAATCCTCTATGATATATTGACGGCGGACAATGAACCCGATAAGCCTAATAAACAATGAACGTTTATTATATTTTGACTCTTGCGGCCGAATCGCAGACGAATGATGTACCGTGCGGGATGCAGTGCGGTACGAAAATTTTACACGTGTTCATTTAACCATCATCCATCATTTTTCATAAACAATAGATTTAGTGTAAGGGAACCGCTAAAAATATTCATTTTATGATTATATTGTATTTTAAGTTAGTAAGTCGAGGATAAGTCAAACGTTAACTGTCCGAAACAAGGTGTCGGCTCAAGTTTTTTATAATAATTGGAATAGGTATTTTCGGGATAGTCCCACCGGTTATTGGCATACAGAATTAACTGTTCCTGTGCGTTCCTGTTTATCCGGCAGGCCATGGAAGCATCTGCCGAACAAACGGCAAGCGTCCCTTTTCCCGTCTCTGTGGCAAGGACATACCGGTAACAGTTTTCTTTCATTCCCTTTGCCTGTTGGGTCAACGGTTGTACACGATTGATGTCCGTGTCGTAATAAAAATTGCGGGTATCCAAATGCCAGGGTTGCACGGGTTGTTGTCTGTAAGCCGCTTGCCGACTGTCGTACAGAGAGACATCTCCTTCGTGACCGGAAAAACTGTCTTCGGGATAATAACTCCAATATGCTTCGCGTTTCCATTTCAGGCGTTGGATTGTTTCCGGCAATTGAAATTTCAATCCCGCTTCCCGCAATTGCCCTTTGGATTCTCCAGAAGTAAGGTAATCTATCTGCAATTGCCCGTCGGGAGAAATATGTATCAGAAACTCCGCCGCCACCTGACGATACACGCCGGATAAAGTAATCTCTACCCGTTCGTTGTTCTTTTTATATGTAAAGCCGGTCTTTTTCCAGTCGCTGTTCTCCACCCGTTCGTGGTTCTGTTTATAAATAAAACCGGATTTTTCAGGGAGAATCACATCCAAGTTCAGAAAAGGTCCCTTTGCTATGACCGTTTCGCCGCGGGAAGCCGCATTGGTAATCAATCCGGTTGACTTGTCAAATGGGATTTCAAAACCGTCGCCTTTTACGGTCATATACCCGCCGGTTTCTTCAATGGACAAGGCTGTTTTGGATGATTTGGCGGAAGCAGAAACGGTATTGATTTCCCGTCCCAGTGTGATTGCGTCGGCATCAATTAATTCGTTCTGCTTGGTGAAGAAACGAACGAAGAGTTTTTCCCCTTCCGTCCAATTTTCGCCCGGAATCACTAACGATCCCTGCTGATGCGGCGCGATTGCCGCCGGTTTTAATGTCTTCTCCACCCCGCGATACGTATATCGGACGGTTATTTCATCCAGATTGGTATGGTCGAAACGGTTGCGGACAGGCAGTATCAACTGTTCCCCGTCCATAAAATCCGTTACTCTGCGGGTCAGAAGCCTTACGGGAGAATAGGCTTTTTTGGCAGCCCAAAATTCCGGTTTCTCCCGGCGCCACAAGTCCACAATGCCCCATTCGCCGTATCCGATGCAATTTCCCGTATAGTCCTCTCCGAGGTCTTCTCTTTTGCCGAATGCCATCCACGAAGGTTCCCAGTCTTTATCGGGCAACTGGAATGTTTCATCGACATATCCCCAGATCGCGCCGCCCAAACCGCCGGGAGCATCAAAAAGGTTTTCCCATAACTTGTCTATCGAAATCCCCCAGAACTCACGGATATTCGGATCCTCCCGCAAGGTAGCGTAACTATAACAGGAAACATGCGCCCATTCGTCGAACAAAATCGGCATTTCATTCCGCGACAAATTACTCTGCATACCCGGATAATGTTCGCTCTGGATATTATAGATTTTCGGGGCATCGTCTTTTTGCGTGCTGTGATAACTGAACATAGTAGGTCGTGCCGGGTCGGCTTTCATCACCCATTCCTTGCATAAATGGAAGTTGGAACCATACCGGCTCTCGTTGCCTAACGACCAGATGATGACGGAGGGATGCGAACGAAACGTTTTCACCATCTCCTGAAACTGCGGCAAGTAACGGTCGGCATAAGCAGTGTTATTCTGGGTATCGCCGGGGTCATAGCCCTGCGAACGATGAGGTTGCACAAAGCAAACCGCCGTTTCACTCTCCACGTAAATGCCGAGTCGGTCGCAATAGTCCACAAACGTTTCCGAACACGGATAATGCGACGTACGCACATAATTCATATTGGACTGCTTGAAGCGAACGGCATCCAAACGGTCAAATTCCGCCGTCGTCATACGTCCCAGCAAAGGATGCGAATCGTGGCGGCAGGCTCCGCGCAGTTTAACCGGCTGACCATTCACCAGCAACTGGTTTTTTACAATTTTAATCTCGCGAAAACCTACCTGTTGGTTGAACCGGCTGACTTCCTTTCCCTCCTGATAAACCGTAGCGGTAAGAGTGTATAAATTCGGATGTTCCGCATCCCATTTAAGCGGTGCCCGGACAGAAAAAGTCCGGGTTTGCGCAGGGAGACCGGACAGGGAGAACTTGTTTGGCGAAAGCGGAACCGTCTGTCCGTCGGGAGCGGTCAGTGTACAGGCAATCTCTCCGCTGCCTTCCGCCGAGTAGTTGATGCGCAGGGCGGCATCCTGATACAGGGAGTCTAATAGCGTCTCGATATGAAAATCATATACATACGTTTGCGGAAGGGCAAAGATCGTCACGTCGCGTAAAATACCGCCCACCGGATGATGTGCGTAACCGGAAGCATACGAAATATCATCTATGCGGTCGGTCACTTCCAATTCTATTTCATTCTTCTTGCCCGGCTTTACAAGGGAAGTTACATCCGTTTCCCAGCGGGTGAAACCGCCGTGATGTTCGCGTACAAAGATGCCGTTCACCCAGAGACGGACATAGCTGTAAACGCCGTCGAAACGCAGAATAACCGTTTTTGTCCGGTAATCGGCGGGCAGCACGAACGATTTCCTGTAACGGAAAGGTTTGTCGTGTTCAATAGCATACCCTTGCATGGCTGCTTCACTGGGGACTTGTATTGATGTCCATTTACCGCCGGGCAAGAGTTGAAACTGCCAGATGCCGTTGAGTAACAACACCGGTTGCTTGACACCGGTATGCGCCGAGGGAATAAGGTATGTCTTCTCTTCGGAAAACACACGGACAGTCATTGATAGACTAACGATAAGTAAAAAAATAACTCTGTAATTCATAATTTTTGGGACTGTCCTAGTTAATTTCTAAACAGAGGGCAATTTTGAGGTTATTCTAAGCCATTTTTTCAAAGTGGTCAATAGTTTTTTCGGCGGTCCGTAATTGAAGCGGAACTCACATTCTTTGAGAAACAAATGAAACTTGTTCTTGGGAATTCCGTTGAACCTTCGCAGATGTCTCTTCGCTTGATTCCAAAAGTTTTCAATGCCGTTAATATGATTTTTACCTTCAGCAAAGTCTTTTGAATGATTAATTCGCCGATGTTTGAA